>DAOVJS010000006.1 GCA_030673105.1 Spirochaetota bacterium | reverse complement strand
CGACAGGCTTGTCGGGTACAGTCTCTCTCCACTGCTCTGGGAAAAGATAAAGAAGGGTCTGTCAGCAGGGCGGGTGCAGAGTGTTGTATTGAGAGCAATCTGTGAGAGGGAGGAAGAAATTGAGCGTTTTATATCTGAAGAATACTGGACAATTGAAGCGGAATTTAAAAAAGGTAAAAAATCTTTTTATGCAAAGCTGATTCGTTTTGACGAAAGAAAGATCGATATAAAATCTGAAGAGGAAGCTGACCGTATACTGGAAAGCGTAAAAAACGAAGAATTTATTGTTACAGCAGTTGATGAAAAGAAAAGAAGGAGAAAGCCACCGGCTCCTTTTACAACGAGCACGATGCAGCAGGCAGCCGGCTCAAAGCTTGGCTTCGCATCTCGAAAGACGATGATAATAGCGCAGCAGCTTTATGAAGGAATAAATCTTGAACAGGGTCCTGTCGGGCTGATTACATACATGCGGACAGATTCTGTCAGAGTATCACAGGCGGCACAGGTGGAGGCCAGCAGGTTCATTCAGAAAAAATTTTCCGGTGAGTATATCCCATCAAAGCCGAACGAGTATAAAAATAAAAAAGGCTCACAGGATGCCCACGAAGCTATCCGCCCGACTTCTGTGTTCAGGACTCCCTCTTTGATGAAGCCTGATTTAAGCAGGGATCAGCTAAAACTGTATACCATTATCTGGGAGCAGTTTTTAGCCTCACAGATGGCCGAGGCGGTACTTAAACAGGTGAGTGTTGATATCAAAGCAGACGGCGGTATCTTCCGCGCGAACGGACAGACTGTGCTCTTTGAAGGGTTTTTAAAGGCAGTGAAGCCTGCCGGCAAAGCTTCGGAAAAGGTGCTTCCTGCTCTGTCTGTGGGTGAGAAACTGGTGCCTTCCGGAGTAGAAAAAGAGGTCCATTTTACTGAACCTCCGCCACGTTTTACCGATGCCACACTTGTTAAATTTCTTGAAGAATCAGGCATAGGCAGGCCGAGTACTTATGCTCCCATAATAACAACACTTATCAACAGGTACTATATTAAGAGAGATAACAGGCAGTTTAATCCGACATTTCTGGGGAAGCTCACGAATGGACTTCTGAGTAAAAAATTTTCAGCTCTGCTCAATATAGAGTTTACCTCCAATATGGAATTAAAGCTGGATGAAATCGCGGAAGGTAAACTGGACTGGGTGAGGCTTCTTGAGGATTTCTATTACCCTTTTATAAAAGAAGTAGAAAACGCAAAGGAAGAACTGGAGAGTTATAAAGGGATAACTGATGAACCTACTGACTATGTGTGTGAAAAATGCGGTAGAAAAATGGTTAAGAAATTGGGAAGATACGGCTTTTTTCTTGCATGCCCCGGCTTTCCGGACTGCAGAAACGCGAAGCCTCTTCCTCTCGGGAAATGTCCGCGGCCTGATTGTGACGGGTATGTTGTGGAAAGGAAAACTAAAAAGAAAAGGACATTCTACGGGTGCAGCAATTATCCTGAATGTGCTTTCATGGTATGGGATAAACCATCAGAGAAAAACTGCCTTAGGTGCGGGAGCATTATGACACAGAAGACTGTTCAGGGAGAAAAATTCCTCGTCTGTCTGAGGGAGGAATGCGGATACAAAGAGCCCCTGAAAAAGGATAAGGCAGAACAAATGACAGTTAAGGTGTAAAAATGAGTTTGGAAAATCTCCTGCAAAGTAGTGAAAAAATTCAGTTCAGTAAAGAGGTGACACAGTTCTATAAATATCTAAAAGTTATAAATCGTTCGGATAATACGATTCGGGGGTATATTCAGGATATCGTTCTCTTTTTAAGGCATGTAGAAAAAGAATTCTATGAAAAGAGATTGGAGGACATAGAAAAAAATGATCTAAGGGATTTTCTTGCATCTGAGCTGTCACGAGGTGTATCAAGAAGGTCTCTCACAAGAAGAGTCTCAAGCACAAAAGCCTTTTTCCGGTTTCTTATAAAACAGGGATCAATAACCGGCAGCAGTATTATAAATGTGGTTAGTCCGAAAGGTGAGAGAAAACTTCCAAGGGCAGTGCCAAAAGAGGAAATATTTTGTATCCTGACAGGTGCCTTCACGGATTCACAACTTGATATAAGGAACCTTGCGATCATTTCATTTCTATATGGTACCGGAGCACGGGTGAGTGAATTGATCGGGCTTAACCTGAGAGATATAGATTTCAGGACCGGGCTTGTTGCACTCAGGGGAAAGGGAAATAAAACGAGGCTGATACCCGCAGGTGAGTTTGCGGTGGGAAAGATTAAAGACTGGCTTGATGTGAGGCAGACATGTCCGGATGCGGTATTCACATCGCTTTCGGGAAGAAGGCTTTCCGCCCGCCAGATAAGAAACATCATTAATAATGCAATAAAAAAGGCATCAGTAAAAATGAGAATGTCACCTCATACAATAAGGCATTCCTTTGCCACCCATATGCTGGATAACGGGGTGGATATCAGGATTGTACAGGAGCTGCTTGGGCATGTGAGTCTGTCGACTACACAGATCTATACTCATGTAACCATGGAAAGGCTGAAGGCATTATACGACAGGTATCATCCTCATGCAAGATAGGAGGTCATATGATTAAAGGGACGACTGTATTGGCTATTCTTGGTAAAGACGGTATAGCGATGGGAGGCGATGGCCAGGTGACGATAGAGAAAACTATCATGAAAGGCAATGCCCGGAAGGTCCGGAGGATGTACGAAGGGAAGGTCCTCGCTGGGTTTGCCGGCGCCACTGCTGACGCTTTCGCACTTTTTGAAAAGTTCGAGGGTAAATTAAATCAGTACAGCGGAGATCTCGCCCGCGCTGCAGTCGAACTGGCCAAGGAGTGGAGGCTTGATAAAATTCTGAGGAGACTCGAGGCCCTGCTGATAGTAGCGGATAAAGAAAGTATGTTTCTTATATCGGGGGCAGGTGATGTGATAAAGCCTGAGGAAGACGGCATACTTGCCATAGGGTCCGGGGGCCCATACGCGACAGCAGCCGCGAAAGCATTCTTAAAATCAGGTATCAAAATGTCAGTTAGGGACATGGTGACTGAATCGCTGATAATAGCGGCTTCTATATGCATATATACAAATGAGAACATTATAGTAGAGGAGATAACATGGGAAAATCAGAAGATGAACTAACTCCGGCCCAGATTGTTGCGGAACTGGATACATATATAATTGGACAGGAAAAGGCAAAAAAATCTGTTGCAATCGCCCTGAGGAACCGTTACAGGAGAAAAAATCTGCCCGAAGATTTGAAAGATGAGGTGGCTCCGAAAAACATCATTATGATCGGACCAACCGGTGTCGGTAAGACAGAAATTGCGCGGAGGCTGTCAAATATCAGCGGGGCTCCCTTCATGAAAGTGGAAGCCACAAAGTACACCGAGGTCGGCTATGTGGGGAGAGATGTTGAGAGCATGATAAGAGATTTGACCAATATATCTGTAAATGATGTAAAGAAAGAATTAAGTGAGGAAGTCGAGACCATCGCAAAAGAGAGGGCGGAGGAAGATCTTCTCGATATACTGCTTCCTCCAATTTCATTTCCCAGAAAAAGTCCCGCGCCGGAGGCGGCCGGTGAAAGAGCCGGGACCAGTCCTGATGAAAAGCGTACAAAGACGAGGGACCGGTTCAGGGAGATGCTGAAAAAGGGAGAGCTTGAGGATAAGGTGGTTGAATTAGAAGTAAAGCAGCCAAAAACCCAGGTTCTGGGTATGTTTGCCGGTACCGGTCTGGAGGACATGGATAGTAATATTTCGAATATGTTCAACAATATTTTTCCTGAAAAGAAGAAAAGGAAAAAGGTCATGGTAAAAGAAGCCAGAAAAATACTGGAGGAAGAGGAGAGGGACAAGTTAATCGATATGGATAAGGTCGTCAAAATTGCGATTGAGAGGGTTGAGCAGTCAGGGATTGTATTCCTGGATGAAATAGACAAGATAGCGACTAAAGGAAGCTCCCACGGCCCTGATGTATCGAGGGAAGGCGTTCAGAGAGATATTCTTCCGATTGTGGAAGGCTCCACAGTGACCACAAAGTACGGCGCGGTAAGAACTCATCATATACTCTTTATTGCAGCGGGCGCGTTTCATATGAGCAAACCTTCTGACCTGATACCTGAACTGCAGGGGCGGTTTCCGATAAGGGTTGAGCTGAAAAGCCTCACAACTGATGACCTTGAAAAGATACTGACTCTGCCCAAAAACGCGCTCGTGAAGCAGTACTCGGCACTGCTCAAAACTGAGGGAGTTGAGCTCGATTTTAGACCGGATGCGATAAAGGAGATTGCTAAAATCGCGACATTTGTTAATTCACAGACAGAAAACATAGGCGCCCGAAGGCTGTATACCATAATGGAGCTTCTGCTTGAGGATGTGTCCTTTTCAGCTCCGGAATTAAAGGGTCAAACTATACCTGTTACTGTGGATTATGTTCGCTCCAGGCTTAAGGAGGTGCTCGAAAATAAGGATCTTTCAAAATATATTCTGTAACTATTAACAGGTTGTTAAAAAAATAATCCTATGAGCTGTTAAGGGTTTTTTCAAACATCCGAAAATGTAGTAAGGGTGAATTGGTTTTCGGTCACCGGGAAAAGGGGTTATGTGTATGTTTCTTGATTCAGGGTTTATGAGAACGCAGGATTTACTTCAGAGGACGATGTCTGTGTCTTTATTACGCCAGGAAGTTAATGCGGACAACATCGCAAACGTGGATACTCCGCACTTCAAGAGAAGAGAGGTTGCCTTTGAAAGCGAATTATTGAGGGCGATCAAATCCTATGATCCGCACCCCTTTCCGGCAGCCCTGACAGATAAGCGACACATACCCTTTTACAAACCAAAAAATTACAGGGAAGTGAAGCCTGTTGTCCATCTGGATTACGCGACATCTTACAGAAATGACGGGAATAATGTTGATATTGAAAAGGAAATGGTCGACGCGAAGGAGAATGCGTTGCGGTATATTGCAATGGCAACGCGGGTAAACAATAATTTTAAGCTTCTTTCAATAGTACTGAGGTAAGCAAGCTGGAACCGGGTGATTTGATCCCCGGCAGATCAGTAAGGAGCCCGGAATGGGAATTTTTTCCACAATGAACATCGCATCCACCGGTCTTACAGCTCAGAGGCTGCGGATGGATGTTATTGCGAATAATATCGCGAATGCAAATACCACACGGACTACTGACGGGGAAGTATTCCGGCGAAAAAGGGTGATTTTAAGACCAAGGAATGACAACCTGGAGTTTCGGACAAGGTTCCTTCCACAGGCGCTGTGGAGGGGTATGGGAGAGGGCGTAAGGGCCATAAAAATTGAGGAGGATAGATCTCCATCGAGACTGGTGTATGACCCAACGCATCCGGATGCAGTGATAACCGGGTCGCTCAAAGGGTACGTGAAGTACCCAAATGTAAATATTGTTACTGAAATGGTAGATTTGATATCTGCAAGCAGGGCTTATGAGGCAAACGTTACTGTTATTCAGAATGCAAGTCAGATGTACATGAGAGGCCTGGAGATAGGCAGTCGATAAACTAATTTGCAGCGGTCTGTTTGGATACTCTTTAGATATCATCTTTAGATATCATCTTTTGAAATAATCTAGTCGGGGGATAAAATGCTGAATTTCAGACAGGTTGAGGGCGATAACGTTACGTTAACAGCAACACATAAATCACATTTCGGATTTAGTAAAGATAAGCTGAAAGCAGGTAAAGAAGATGATTTTATCACCAGTTTTGCGGATGCTTTTAAAGATGCGTTTTATAAGGTAAATGATCTTCAGAGGGAATCAAATGAACTTACAAGGGCACTTGCGGTAAGACCCAATTCAGTGGATATTCATGATGTAACAATAGCTGCCGAGAAGGCACGTGTAGCAATCCTGTTTACAAAATCAATTGTAGACAGGGCCACTCAGGCCTACAGGGAGCTGATTAATATGCGGTAAATAGATCAGTGTTTTATTAGCTTTACCTATTGGGAGGGGAAAATGGATGCATTTTTTAAGAAATTACTGGAAAATGCAAAAAGGATATTTTCCAGGTTAAATCAGACTCAGAAGTTAATCCTTATCAGTATAGCGGCTCTTATAATAGTCGGCTTCTTTTTTCTGATCTCATTCTCCTCAAAAACAACAGAAGCTCTTCTTTTTCAATCTCCTCTTGAACAGTATGATTTTATGCGGATCACAAACAAACTTACAGAGTGGAATGCAGCGTATAAAACCAGAGACGGAAAATACATTGTTGTTACGGATGAGGCTGCGAGCTCGTATCTAAGAATGAAAATCGGTCAGGCCGGCGTACTGCCAAGCGGAATTAAGGGATGGGAACTGTTTGATACTCAGGCGTGGACAACTACCGATTTTGAAAGGGATGTGAATAAGAGAAGGGCTATTATCGGTGAGATTACACGGCATATTAAACTGCTGGATGACGTGGAAGATGTGAGTATTCAGGTTACAATGCCGGAACCGCAGTTGTATTTAGATAACGAAGAGCCATATACGGCTTCTGTAATAATAACACCGGCACCCTTTTCTGATATTCTCACCAGTAAGAAAAAGATCCAGGGCATCGTTAGTCTGATTGCGTTTGGCGTTGACAGGCTAAAACCGGAGGGTGTGGTAGTCACGGACAACCATGGAAATATCCTTTCAGATTTTGAATCAGATGAGGATGTTACCTATCTCACAAGGGCGAAGGAAGAGTGGAAAATCAAAGAGAGACTTAGATTAAGTATGCAGGGTGAAATTGATAAAAAATTGAAAGCTGTTCTTGGAGAGGATAAGGTTGATGTGGCGGTGGAGATCGAACTTGATTTTGATCAAAAAAAGGTGGAAAAGACAGAGTTTATTCCAATTATCAAAAGGCAGGATAACCCTGAAACACCTTACGACGAGACAGAAGTAGAGATTAATGTGGTGAGGAGTGAGAAAAATACGTCTGAATATTTTGAGGGTGTGGGTTTTGTTCCCGAGGGACCGCCCGGAGTAGAACCGAACATTCCTCCGGGTTACAAGGAGGCTCTGGGGGAGGGCACCAGGTATGAGAAAACAGAAGAGGTTTTAAATTATGAAGTGAGCCAGCAGGTTTCGAGTATTGAATCAGCGCCGTATAAAATACAGAGAGTATCTGTGGCAGTATGGGTAGATGGGATATGGAAGAAGGTATATAATGAAGACGGGGAGCCTGTAATTACGGAGGAGGGAGGAATAAAGCGGGATTATTTTGAGCGGACGCCTGAGGAACTGAAGGGCTTTGAAGAAATTGTAAAGGGCTCTATCGGGTTTAATGCTGCCCGTAAGGATACTGTTGTTGTTCAAAATATTCAGTTCGACAGGACGAAAGAGTTTGAACTTGAAGATGCGTATTTGAAGAAAAGAGAACAGATGAAAAAAACACTGGTTTCAGCGCTTATCGCACTGTTTTCTATATTCATAATAACCCTTGCGTACAGAGCGATTGCGCGGGAGGTCGCCAGAAGGAAGCGGATCAAAGAGGAAGAGCTTGCCCGCCAGCAGCAGTTAATGAGAGAAGCAGCGCTGAAATCTGCTGAAGAAGAAGGAGCCGAGGTTGAGCTTTCTGCAGAAGAGAAAGCCAGGCTGGAGATGCAGGAAAATGTCATGAGCCTGGCCAGAGACCACCCTGAGGAGGTTGCAAAACTTATCAGGACCTGGCTCGCCGAAGAATGATGAATTAAATATAGGCAAGTAAACTTGTCAATCATGATGAGATTTAATTATCGCCTATGGTTTATACATAATTATTCGTTTTGTAGCAATATATTCTGGTACGAAAGCCCGAAAGCGGGAGGAAGACCCGAATATTAATAGATAAAACCGTAAATTTGCTTTTTAAGGGGGAAAACATGGCAAAAGCTCAGGCAAAACCGATTCAGACAAGCCATGTAACTGGGGGAAAGAAAACCATCAGCGGCAGGCAAAAAGCTGCTATTTTTCTGGTAACTCTTGGATCAGAAGTATCTTCAGAAATATTCAAGCACCTTCGTGAAGATGAAATTGAGCAGCTTACTTTTGAAATAGCCCGTTTAGAAACGGTTGATTCCAGTGAACGGGATAAAGTACTGATGGAGTTCCAGGAACTCATGATGGCTCAGGATTTTATCTCTTCAGGCGGGCTGGATTACGCCAGGGACCTTCTTGAAAGAGCGCTCGGATCACAAAAAGCAATAGATATTATTAACCGGTTAACGTCTTCCCTTCAGGTAAGGCCTTTTGATTTTATAAGAAGAACAGATCCAAGCCATCTTTTAAACTTTATTCAGGGTGAGCATCCCCAGACAATAGCTCTTATTCTTGCTTATCTTGAGCCGAATAAAGGCTCTATTATACTCGGCTCACTTTCGGATGAAATCCAGGCGGATGTTGCCAGAAGAATAGCTACAATGGATAGAACCTCTCCTGATGTACTGAGAGAAGTGGAAAGGGTTCTTGAAAAGAAATTATCTACACTGGCGAGTGAGGATTATACTGCCGCGGGCGGTATCGGGACGATCGTGGATATTCTCAACCTTGTTGACAGGAGCACAGAAAAAACTATCATTGAGACTCTTGAAGAGGATGACCCGGAATTGGCTGAAGAAATAAAAAAGAGAATGTTTATTTTTGATGATATTGTCCTTCTCGATGACAGGGCAATTCAAAAGGTTCTGCGTGAGGTCGATACTCAGGATCTTGCGAAGGCATTAAAAGGCGTTGATTCAGAGGTCCAGGACAAGATATACAGAAATATGAGTAAACGGGCAAGCAGTCTGCTGAAAGAAGATATGGAGTTTATGGGACCCGTCAGATTAAAGGATGTGGAAGAGGCGCAGCAGAAAATTGTAAGCATTATCAGGAAACTTGAAGAAGCAGGAGAAATTGTTGTTGCCCGGGCCGGAGAGGATGAGCTTGTTGTTTAGGAGGCCTATAGAACAATTGTCTGGAGGTACTTTTGGCAAGAAAAATATTTAAGGCATTCGAAGTCAAAGAAATCGGTTCTAAAGTTTTAATTGCTCCCCCGCACATCAAATCGACTAAAGAGGAAGAAGCAGAGGCGGTAGAAGAAGTCGAAGAGGTCCTGGAGCCTCAGATGGGTGAAGAGATCGCGGAGGTTGAAATACCTATCATTGAAATAGAAAAGGAGAAGCTTCTCGAAGAAGCCGGGAAGATCATAGAAGAGGCAGAAGCACAGGCCAAGAAAATAAAAGAAGAAGCAGAGGAAGAAGCCTTTAAAGTTTTACAGAAAAAGAGTGTTGAAGCGCGAAAAATGAAGGAAGATGCTCTGGATGAAGTAAAAAAACTACTTGAGGAGGCAGAAAAAAAAGCCGGTGAAAAAGAGAACGAGGTAAAACAGCAGGTAGATTCTTTGATACAGGAAGCCAGAACAAAGGCATTTAATGAGGGGAGAGAAGACGGGTTTAAAACGGGGGAGGAAGAGGTAAAAAGGCTGATAGACAGGCTGCATGTAATTATCAATTCGGCAATTGATAAAAAAAAGAGGATTATTGAGAACACCGAGGAACAGTTAATAGACCTGATCCTGCTCATTTCGCGAAAGGTAATAAAGGTGATATCAGAAACAGAGAAAAATGTGGTTGTTGAAAATGTAAAGGAAGCTTTAAAAAAGCTTGGTAAAGAAACTGAAATTACAATAAGGGTGAACACGAAGGATTTAGGCCTTACCACAAAAAATAAGCGTGAGTTTATATCGCTTGTTGAAACCCTGGAGCACGTAAAGGTTGAAGAGGACGACAGGATCGGGCCGGGGGGCTGCATCATTGAAACAGCTTTTGGTGATGTAGATGCGAGAATACAGACACAGCTGCAGGTAGTGGAGGAAAAGATCCGGGAACTGGTGCCAATAAAAGGGTGATTATGGTACAGGGAATATTTGAAAAATATATGACCGCACTTGAAAGACTTGATACGGTAGTTTACGAAGGAACGATAAGTAAATCTATCGGTTTGCTTGTGGAGAGTAAAGGCCCGCTGGCTGGTGTCGGGGAACTTTGCCGGATCATTATACCGGAAAAAAACCTAATGGTCCCCGCAGAGGTAGTTGGTTTTAAAAACTGTACTACTCTTCTCTTCCCCTATGATAATGACGGAGGTATAAAGTCAGGATTAAAGGTGGTTGCAACAGGTAAACCTCTCACTGCGTCTGTTGGAAATGCGCTTTTAGGGAGAGTTGTAAACACACTCGGAAAACCAATGGATGGAAAAGGCCCGATTGCTTATGATGAAGAATATCCCATTTTTAATGTCCCTCCCCATGTGCTCAGGAGGAAACGCATTACAGAGGTTCTTACCACAGGTATAAAGTCTATTGATGGCTGCCTGACAATCGGGAAAGGACAGAGAATAGGAATATTCTCAGGAAGCGGCATCGGAAAGAGCATATTACTGGGAATGATTGCGAAAAATACTGCTGCTGCTGTAAATGTAATTGCTCTTATCGGAGAAAGAGGGAGAGAGGTCCGTGATTTTATAGAACGGGATCTGGGGACAGAAGGGTTGAGCCGATCTGTGGTGGTTGTCGCCACTTCTGATCAGGCGCCGATTGCCAGGATAAGGGCTGCTTATCTCGCCACGGCTATCGCGGAATACTTTAGAGATCAGGGAAAAGATGTTCTTTTTATGATGGATTCAATCACGAGGTTTGCGCGGGCCCAGAGGGAAATAGGACTCGCGGTTGGGGAACCCCCTGCAACAAAGGGGTACACCCCGAGTGTTTTTTCCATTTTACCGAAGCTTCTTGAAAGAAGCGGAATGGCGGAAAAGGGCTCGATTACTGGAATTTACACAGTCCTTGTAGAGGGTGATGACATAAATGAACCTGTGTCTGATACTGTACGGGGTATCCTGGATGGTCATATAGTACTGTCCAGAAAGCTCGCGCAGAAGAATCAGTATCCTTCAGTTGATGTGCTTGCCAGTATCAGCAGGCTGACACCCTATATCGTTTCTAAAAAACATAAGAAAGCTATTGATATTCTGAAACAGGTACTGGCGTACTACTATGATGCTGAAGATCTCATTCAGATTGGAGCCTATGTGAAAGGTTCTGATGAAAAGATAGACTGGGCGGTCGAAAAAATTGATGAAGTTAATGGTTTCTTGAAGCAGGATATGGATGAAGGTCACAGTTTTGAAGATATTCAAAAGATGCTTTTTCAGATATTTCCAGAGGACAGTGATGAAGGTTAAACCGGTAAAAATTTGATATAAGGGAGGGTAGTCTTTGGAGAGGTTTGTGTTCAGGCTTGAAAATGTGCTCAGGCTGAGGAAAAAGATAGAGGAGGGAAAAGAGCTGGAGTTTTCAAGGAAGAAGGCTGAGCTTGTGAAAGTTGAAAATGAGATAAAGGATACAGAAAAAAAGTTTGGTACCTTCATCCACGAGAACTCGCACATAGAAGGGACATTTACTGTATTTGAGATTGTTGCTGTGGATAATTATATTCATAAAGTCAGGGGTAAAATAAAGCAGTTAAATGGCCGGAGGGTAGAAAGGGAACAACAGGCAATTGAGGCACTGGATGTGCTCAAAGAAGTTAGGAAATCCAGGAAGGTAATTGAGAATTTAAAAGAAAGGAAGCTTGAGAGATATCTTGAAGACCTCGAAAGAGAGGAGAATGCTGATATCGATGATGTTTCACAGAAAATAAGGCTAAACAGGGAGAGACTTACTATTGAGGATATTCCGATGGAGGAAATGTAATGTCCGGGAGCAGCATATTTCAGAATATTGAAAGTGTCCTTTTCAGGATAGATGAAATAAAGAGAAAGTACGGAGTACAGAGAAAAATTACCTACCCGGGATTTAATAACAGTTTTGAACAGAAGCTTCAAAGTGCGGAAACAAAAGCAGAACGGGTAACTCAAAAAACCGAAGAGAAAAGTGAAGGCCCCGTGCCTGCGGTGCAGAGCGGTGAAAAAGGAACATCCCTTAAAAGCACCAGCGGTTTAGAAGAAATAATAAAAGTAGCCTCTCAAAAGTATAGAATACCTGAATCTCTTATCAGGGCGGTAATAAAGCAGGAGTCGAACTTTGATCAAACGGCTGTTTCGAATAAAGGCGCAATGGGACTTATGCAGATAATGCCTGATACAGCGAAGCTTCTTGGTGTTGAGGACGCTTTCAATGCTGAAGAAAATATTTTCGGCGGTACCAGGTATCTACGGGAGCTCATAAATGTTTATGAGGGAAACCTGAACAAAGCGCTTGCCGCCTATAATGCCGGTCCCGGCAGGGTTGGGGAAGATATCCCTGATATTCCTGAAACTAAGAAATTCATCCAATCGGTGCTGGATTATTACGATACATTTTCAAACCATAGATAATTGGAGGGTTTAAATGAGCGCAGCATCAACAATCACAAACCTTCTTAAAGTTATTTTTCTGGTGCTGCTTATACTGGTGATCACGCTCGGGGGTATCTACTGGTTTGACCATCTTGGGATGGTGGACTATAAAAATTATGTCGGGCCCTTTGAGAAATATCTTCCCGCTTTTATGAAGAGAGGTGTGGAAGTATCAGAAGATCCTCTGCTCCTTGAGGAAGAGTTTTTTAAAAAAAGGGAAGATATACTTCTTGCCAGGACAAAGGAGCTGGAATTGGAAAAACAGGTGTTTGAGCAAAGATCGCTTGAGTTACAGGAGATTGAGGCAAAGCTATCTGAAGAGGCGAACCGGTTGGAGGAAGAGAAAAAGTGTTAAGCGAAAAACTTCGTGAATACGATAATTATAAGGAAAATATAAAAACGCAGGCAGGATATTTAATAAATATGCCGCCGCCTGCTGCTGTTGAGAGGATTTCCAAACTCGACGACCTTCTCGCGATTGATATCCTCAGACAGATAGATAAGGAAGCTGAAGAAGAGGGAAAGGTTTCAGTCGTGCCCTATTTTCTCAGTCTAATGGATCCTGATAAAGCTGCGACATTACAGAGAAAGATGACAAAGGTTGGTGAATAGATGATTAGTACTCCCGGTATGGCTGAAGCTCAGAGTGTTAAGGCTCATGGTAAGAAGCCTGAAAAGATCAATAATAAGTCTGTTGAATCCGGGGATCAGCAGTTTTCTTCGCTTCTCGGGCATTGGCACAGGATACAGGGAGAGGGCGATAAGGACCAAAAAGTTAAACCTAAAAATCCTGATAAGAATATAGCGAAGAAGAGTGTTAAATCCGGAAAGAAAATAATTTCCCTGATCAAGCAGCTCGCGGGAGATGTGAGTCCCGGGTCACAGAGTCCCGGAAGCGGACGTCTTAAAGGAAAGGTAATTTTCAATAAAAGTGTGAATCCGGCCCCTGAGCAGAAAACGGAAAAACAGCAGAAGAAAGGATTTCAGGGCGGAAATATACATAATAGAAGAAGAACATCGTTTTTTCATAATAGCCTCTTGAGAAACGGGAAGAAGATATATTTACGGACACTGGGATCTGTACAATACACGGAAACAGTAAAGAAAAATACGGTAAACTCGTTTAAGGAAAAAATTAAAAACAAAAAATATGTAAAAATAAAAGGATACGGTAAAAGGAAGAATATCGGGTTTGGTGAAAAGTATGATACAGTTACGATTAAGTCGAAAAATGCTGCGGAGCAGTTTCTTGGTGACGATTTGAAAGAGGCCCGGGACTCTTCAGGAGGCAAAAAGGCCGCTCAAGGCGGGAGAGAGTTCTCTTTTGCCTGTTTAAAATATGAAAACAATATTCCAAACACGGTCACAAAACCGGATTATCAAATTCATAGAAGTGCCGATGAGATATTTAATGATATAGTTAAGCAATTTTCGATGGTTGTAAAAAAGGGAGGGGGAGAGGCAAAGGTTGTGTTGCAGCCTGAGGTTCTCGGGCAGGTGAAGCTGAGCCTGAAACTCTATAATAACGAGGTAAACACCTTTATGGTTGTTGATAACCAGGCTGTAAAAGAATTAATCATGAGCAGGCTCAACATTCTTGAGCAGAATCTTTTGGAGCAGGGTTTCAGCCTCGGCTCTTTTGAGGTTGAGGTGAAGGACAGGAATACAGAGCCTGAAACCGCGGGAAAGGATGTTAAAAAGGGGCCGGGTATAAATAACATTGAAGATGAGGATCAGGATTTAGAGATTAGCAGGGCTTCAATGTCAGGCCTTCCGTGGATTTCTACTGTTGTGAATATTACAGTATAGGAGAAGAACATGGATGTTCCATTAGCAATGAGTACAAACGAATTGTTCAAGACAAAGGTTCAGGTGGAAAGTTTTAATAAAACTTTGGTAAGAAATGGTAGAAAAGCAAGCAATATACTCGGAAAAGAAGATTTCCTTCGGTTGCTTATTGTACAGCTTGAAAATCAGGACCCGACAAGACCCTTTGAAGATAAGGAATTTATTTCGCAGATGGCACAGTTTTCTTCTCTGGAACAGATGACGTCCATGAATAAGACGCTCTCCGGTCTTATAGCTAACAATAAATTGACACTTTCCTATTCTCTTTTAGGAAAGCAGGTAGATGTGCTGGACAGTGCAACAGGGGAAAAAAATAGCGGTGTTGTTTCAGAAATAAACTTTGGAAGCGGAATGTTCGCCAATGACGCTCCAAGAATATCCTTTAATGGTTTCAGCTACAGTATAGATGACGTTATAAAAGTTAAAATGTGAAAGGTTTACATGCATTCCGGGAGGGGAAATGTGCTAAAATAATAAGGAGTGTGTTCCCATGATGCGATCTCTTTACTCTGGTGTTTCAGGATTAAGAAATCATCAGATCAGGATGGATGTTCTCGGCAACAACATTGCCAATGTTAACACCTACGGTTTTAAAAAAAGCAGGGTCTCTTTTCAGGATATTTTGTCTCAGACAATTTCAGGAGCTGCCGCTCCCACCGCGGAAAAGGGAGGGGTCAATCCGAAACAGGTGGGGCTCGGGATGAATATAGCGAGCATTGATAAAATCTTTACACAGGGAAGCCTGCAGACGACAGGATTAAACCTTGACCTTGCAATCCAGGGTGAAGGGTTCTTTGTTTTGAGTAAAGGCGAGGAGCAGTTCTTTACAAGGGCCGGAGGGTTCGGCCTTGACAAGAACGGTACAGTTGTTAATCCCGCGAATGGTCTTAGGATACAGGGCTGGCAGGCAGTCAAGGCCGGAACTGAGTACCTTATAAATACAAGCGGTGACATGGAGGATATCATAATCCCGATCGGCGGGAAAGATCCCGCGAAAGCGACTGAGATTATCAGGTATAAGAGCAATCTTAATTCTGAAACTCCGCTTCTGCCGGTAGGCCGCGCTCCAACCCCTGAGGAACTATTAAATTCGACCGTTGTAACGAATATAGATACCTATGACAGTTTGGGAAACGTGCGCAGGGTTATCGTTGAATTTACAAGAGTGCAGGGTGAACCAAACACCTGGCTGGTTACGGCTTCAGTGGCGGGCGCGGACCCTGCCAATCTCACGTTTGATGTGGGTGGACAGAACACCAATGATTCAAATTCAATTTTAATGAGATTTAATAATCAGGGGGCGCCTGTTTCGATTGAGGACAGCCCTGTAACACCGGGTGCACCGCTCGATACAATCACAGACGGACAGCTTGCAGCTGCTCTTAACGTCAGTTTTCCCGCGGAAGGTATAACCCAGACGATTAATATCGATCTTGGAACTACCGGTAGCTTCCATGGTATAACGCAGTTTGCGGCGCCATCCTCGACCAAGGCGTATGAGCAGGATGGGTATGGGATGGGATATCTTCAGTCGTTCACAGTTGATAGTTCCGGGATAATTACGGGTGTATATACAAATGGGAAAAAGGCCCCGATTGCTCAGGTAGCGCTCGCGACTTTTATCAATCCGCAGGGATTGACGACAGCTGGGGATAATACATTTTTACAAACAAATAATTCAGGTCTTGCAAACATCGGGTCAGCAGAGACGGGTGGACGCGGGAAAATCACAGCCGGAACTTTAGAGATGAGCAACGTGGATCTTGCTGAACAGTTTACAGATATGATTGTCACCCAGAGAGGGTTTCAGGCAAATTCAAGAAGCATAACAACATCGGATCAGATGCTTCAGGAACTATTAACCCTGAAACGGTAAAAACTATAAGCTGAGCTAGAGGTTCTGTTTTGATAAAGGTAACACGGCTAAATGGAGTAGAATACTGGCTGAATCCTCATGTTATAGAAATGATGGAAGTTAGGCCGGATACAACTTTAACCCTGGGATCGGGTAAAAAACTTGTGGTGAAAGAATCCCCCGAAGAAATATGTGATGAGATTGTAGAATACAGGCAAAAACTCGGGCAGTTCGGGAATGAGAAGTAGGATTCTCCTGTATAATAAATAATCATTTTTTATAAAAATATTTTTATAAAAAGAGGCTTTTCAATATGGATATAGCGACACTCGGGGGTCTTGGAATTGGAGCTTTCTTTGTTATTTTAGGTATTGTTATTGCCGGAGGAATGGGCGGGCTTTTCAGTTTTATAAATATACCGTCAGTTTTAATCACAGTCGGCGGCTCTTTTGGCGCGATTATGGTTGCAAATTCCATCTCGAGGGTCTTCGGCCTGATGAAGATTATGATGAACGCGATTAAAACAAAATCCATGGAAACAGGCAGAATTATTTCGATGATAGTAACATTTTCTGAGAAAGCGAGGAGGGAGGGCCTTCTGGCTCTGGAGGATGACCTCGATGAACTTGAAGACGAATTTCTCAGAAAAGGAATACAGCTTGTTGTGGATGGTACTGATCCCGAGATAATACGGAACATAATGGAAACCGAGCTCAATAACATGATTTCACGGCACCAGGATGGAATTAAGATATTTGAAGACTGGGGAGCCTTCGCGCCGGCTTTCGGAATGATCGGGACACTCATCGGTCTTATTCTCATGCTCTCCAATATTGAAGATAAGAGCGCGATCGGGCCCGGAATGTCCACGGCACTTATAACAACCTTATACGGGGCTTTTCTTGCTAATCTTGTGTTTTTGCCCATAGCCGCTAAGCTTACGTATGTGGATAAACAGGAGGTTCTTTTAAGAGAAATTATGATCGAGGGGACCCTCTCAATTCAATCCGGAGATAATCCCAGAATTGTAAAAGAGAAGCTTGTTTCCTTTCTGACGCCAGAGATGAGGGTACAGGTTGAAGAAACGGGAGAAGGCGAGTGAATATATTGATTTTAGCTATATTAAGGAAAAGATTATATTGATTTTTATGAGCTATTTTAATTATATTTAAAAAGGAAGTTTGTTGAAAAGGTAACAGTATGCCAAAGCCAACAAAGAAGGTGAGAAGGGGGGCTCCTGCCTGGATGCTTACCTATGGTGATATGACTACACTTCTTCTGACCTTTTTCATTCTAATGTTTACCACAGCTGAAATTGAAGGGAGAGAACTCCAGTTGATCCTTTCCGCCTTCAAGGGGTCACTTGGTATGTTTAAAGGCGGCATGACCCTTTCAGAAGGCGTGCTGGCTGAACTGGGCCAGCAGGTCGAAAGCCTGCCCGCTAAGGAAAGAGGCAACCAGCTTGCAAAGGCTATTGAAAAAGCGGTTTCTATATTTCAACCGGAGGTGAAAAGCAGGAAGGTAAAGATAACGGAGGATCAAAGGGGAATTGTTATATCCCTTGTTGCCGATGCCTTCTATGAATCCGGCAGCCCGGAGCTCACCCGGGAGGGGCTGACTGTTATTGATAAGCTGGGACAGTTTTTAAGCAGCGGGGAATTTGAAGAAAACGACATAAGGGTCGAGGGGCATACTGATAACACCCCTGTTTCTCCTGCCAGTGCGTTCTACTTTCAATATCCCACCAACTGGGAACTCTCCTCAGCGAGGGCGGTAAAAATTATTAGAATCCTGAATGAGGAACATAACATACGTGGAGATAATCTTGAGGCAATAGGATACGGAGAGTACCAGCCTGTTGAAACAAACGATATCGAGGAGGGAAGGGCCTACAACAGGAGGATAGAGATAGTAATCATGAGAAAGAAGGAGTACTCATAAGATGCGGTTAAAACCATAGTGCGGCCTATAGCCGCAACTTAAGACAGCCAATTTAGCGACAGCTTATTTTTCGCACATCAGGCAAAAGTTACAGAGTAATTACATGTAGAGAAGGGGTTTGCAATGGCAGATACAGAAGAGACCGTTGAAGATATTGAGGGTACTGAAGAGGAAGAGGAAGTGATGGAAGCCGGTGGCCCCGGTAAAAAACTCTTCGGCCCATCAATGATAAAAATGCTGGTTATTATTGCCGGAGCCCTTGTGATGATAATAATCTCAGGAACTATAGCCTATTTTGTAGCACAGAAAGTGGGAAAACCTCCGGCTACTGAAAAAACTTCCCCCGAAAAAGTGCAAAAGGTCAAGCCGCTGAATTACTTTGATATGAGGGATTTCAGTATCAACACGAGTGATATTGATGAGCCTCACTTCGTAAAGCTGACTATTTCGCTCGGGTATGAGGCACTAACAGTTGAATTACAAACAGAATTGGGGGCAAGGAGGCAGGAGCTGCGTGATATAGTTATTTCTGTTGTCGGGAGTAAGAAGTTCAGCGATTTGAATACTCAGGATAAGAGGAATGAGCTTAAAAAGGATCTTCTAAAGAGAATTAATGATGTATTAATTAATGGCCAAATAACGGGGATTGCGTTTACCGAGTTTGTCATTACCTAGGTACTTATTCCCGGCTCTTTTTTTCAGGATAACTTTAATTGATTTTTTTTCATATTAGAGTAGTATATATATAGAGTTAAAATAGAAAAGTGGTGATGGATTATGACAGAGGTTCTCTCTCAGGACGAGATAGATCAGCTATTAACAGCCATATCAACAGGTGAGGTTGAGGGTGAAGAGGCCTTAAGAAAAGCTGAAACAAGAAAAATAAAGATATATGATTTTAAAAGGCCGGATAAGTTTTCCAAGGACCAGATTAGAACACTCCAGATGATGCACGAGACCTTTGCCCGTTTAACAACAACCTCGCTGTCAGCTCAGTTGCGGACAATTGTACATGTTCATGTTGCTTCCGTTGACCAGCTGACTTATGAAGAGTTCCTCAGGTCTATACCGAATCCGACTACTCTTGCTGTAATAAATATGGATCCCCTTAAAGGGAGTTCAATCCTTGAAATTGATCCATCAATTACCTTTACCATCATAGACAGGCTGTTCGGAGGTCCGGGAGAGGCAGCAAAAATCAACAGGGAGCTTACCGATATTGAGCTGTCTGTTATTGAAGGAATAATTGTAAGAATTCTGGGTAATTTGCGGGAGGCATGGTCAAATGTTATTGATCTGAGGCCAAGACTCGGCAATATAGAGACAAATCCTCAGTTTGCTCAGATTGTCCCTCCAAGCGATATGGTGGTCTTAATAACCCTTGAGACAAAGGTCGGCGATGTAGAAGGTATGACTAACTTCTGTATACCCTATCTTACTATTGAGCCTATAATATCAAAACTTTCTGCTCAGTACTGGTATTCAAGTATAAGAAAGGGAGGAACCACTGAAAACCTTGCAATCTTGAAACAAAGGCTGGAAACAGTCCTGGTAGATATTGGGGCAGAGCTAGGAGAGCTGGAAATCAGTGTAAGAGATGTATTGAATTTACGGAAGGGAGATATTATTAAGCTGGACCGGACCAAGGTTAATGATGATATGGAATTGAAGATAGGGACAATGAAAAAGTTTTACGTGCGGCCCGGAGTTGTAGGAAGCCGTCTTGCTGTACAGATTACCGGAAGGATTGAGTCTTATCAGGATGAAGATGAGATGTTTAAAGAAATTGAAGGGGGAGAATTATGAGTGATGGTTCTCTATCACAGGAAGAAATAGATGCATTGCTGCAGGGCGCGGATGATCTTGGTTCTTCAATGGATGCCGGAGAGGCGCCCGGCGGGCTTACAGGGGCACCTTCAGCAGGATTGACAGAAGAAGAAGAAAATGAAATAAGTATACTTTCGGGTGAAGTAGCACAGTCAATGGGAGTAACTCTGTCGACCATAACAGGAAAAGATGCCCAGGTTTCAAATCCGCAGCTAAAAGTTCTGACCAGGGATGATTTTATTTCTCAAGTTTCCGGAAAAAACGTTCAAATAACCGCTGATTATAGTGAAGGAATAACAGGGAAACATTCGTATATTATTACTGAAGAAGCGGCGAAACAGATTTCAGCATTAATGATGGCCCAGGAGGAAGGTGAGCTTACAGAAATGGCATTATCAGCACTAACAGAGGGTTTCAGCCAGATGTCAGGTGCGTCCATGAATGTTTTTGAAGATACAGTTGGAGTCTCTGTTAAGACCGGGGCCCTGCGGGCAGAAATCAGGGAAAACCCTTCAGATTTAGATCTGCCTGATGGAAGTTTTGTAAGAGTACGGTTTGATTTTACATCCAATGGAAGTTCATCTGTTATAGATGAAATCTTCGATATTAACACCGCTAAATCTCTTGCAGCTGAGATATTCACAAAAAAGGGAATAAGTGTGCAGGAGGCTCCTGCACCTCAGAGTGCCGAGGCATTCCAGCCTGGTATTCAGCAGAACGTACCTGTATTCAATACGGGACCTGATACAGCTTTCGGACAGGGTAATATTGGCGTGCAGCCTGTTCAGTTCGCTCCTCTGTCACCGGCTGAGCAATCAGGGGTAACCGGAAATATCGGTCTTCTGATGGACGTTTCGATGCAGCTCACCGTTGAGCTGGGGAGAACAAAGATGCTCATCAAGGACATTCTTGGTATGGGTGAAGGAACAATTGTTGAACTTGATAAACTTGCAGGTGAGCCTGTGGACCTGCTTGTAAATGGCAAGCTGATCGCCAAAGGCGAGGTGGTTGTAATAGATGAAAATTTTGGAGTCAGGGTAACAGATATTATCAGTCCGATGGACCGGATAAATAATCTGGAATAGAAAAGGGTCAATTAGAATGTAAGTAAGGGTGTCAAAACGGGAGGGGAAATTATTGTTTGCTTTTATAAAGCGCGGATGTATTCTATTTTTATATCTTCTGATAGTAACTCTATGCCGGCCCCTCCTAATCTATGCTGAAAATAC
This sequence comes from Spirochaetota bacterium, assembly GCA_030673105.1. Lineage (GTDB taxonomy): Bacteria > Spirochaetota > B62-G9 > B62-G9 > DRHN01 > DRHN01. The sequence continues at coordinate 15,656 of DAOVJS010000006.1, read as the reverse complement.
TGACAAAGCGTCAGAAGCTCCGGTGGAAGAAAATATCGGGCAGCCTGCCGAACCTACCTACGAGTATACTGAGCCTGAATTTGGTGGAAATAGGATATCCTATCCTCTACTTGTTTTACGAACTATTGCCGTTTTAGCAGCCATTATTGTAGGTATATATTTAATCCTACGCTTATTTTTAAAAAGCAGGAATAAAATTGTGACGGATACCGGGTTAATTAAGGTACTTTCGAGTTATCCATTGGCGGCTAACAGGGTAATTCAGGTTGTCGAGATTGCTGGGAAAATAATGATTTTAGGTGTATCTGAATCAAGCATAAATCTCATTACAGAGGTAGAGGATCAGGAATTCATAGATAAAATAAAACTATTGAGCAGTAAAGAATCAAAAGCGGGAGGGAGTTTTAAGGATCAAATTTTTAAACTTATGGGAGGAAAGGGGTTTCAAAAGGCAGGGCAGATATCCAATATCAACAGTTATAAAAAGAGGATCAGTAAATTTCGAAAGCTCTGAGAGGTTTTTTTTTGAGGATTATGTATAAATATTTATAACTTGTAAAAAATGCTTTAACTTTTGCATTTATTGGGAGGGGAAATGGGTAAAAAATTTAGAAAAGTAAAAAAAGGGGTAGTGGTTTTTTTCTTTGCAGCACTCTTTTTACTTGTCATTTATCCAGGAGAAAATTTTGCTCAGGAAAGGATTCCTATTCCCAGAATAGGTATAACGCTGGAGGAAGCACAGGAACCCCGCGATGTTGCCCTTTCACTTGAAATCCTCTTTCTTTTAACTATTCTGAGTCTTGCTCCTGCAATAATTATTTCCGTAACTTCTTTTACAAGAATTGCCATTGTCTTTTCTTTTATGCGAAGGGCTCTTTCCACACAGCAGGAACCGCCAAATCAAATATTGATGGGACTTGCTATTTTCCTTACCATCTTTATTATGGCTCCAACGATTCTGGAGGTAAATAATGTTGCGATAAAGCCGTACTTTGAAGAAGAGATTAATGCCACTGAAATGTTCCAGAGAGGTATTGTGCCTGTGAGAGAATTTATGTTCAGGCAGACCAGAGAAAAAGATATAGCCCTGTTCTTAAATCTTGGTAATATCGAAAGACCTCGAAATCAAAGTGATGTCCCTACATATGTTATAATACCTGCCTTTATTATAAGTGAACTGACAACGGCATTCAAGATAGGGATACTTCTGTTTATTCCATTTATTGTCATAGACCTCATTGTTGCCAGCACCCTTATGTCAATGGGGATTATTTTTCTTCCACCTATTATGATATCACTTCCTTTTAAAATAATTTTATTTATTCTGATTGACGGGTGGCATCTGTTAACATTTCAGATTGTAAATAGCTTTAGATAAGGAGAAGAGAAAAGTGTCGGTTGGATTTGTAGCAAATATTATGGGTCAGGCTGTATTTCAGGTATTATTAATGGCAGCCCCAATGCTCGGGCTGGGATTGCTTGTTGGTCTTACAATAAGCATATTTCAAGCCACTACCTCAATACAGGAGCAAACACTTACTTTTGTACCGAAAATTGTTGTTGTTCTGGGGTCTCTTGTAGTTTTTGGAGCATGGATGGTAAACAGTATGATCAACTTTACTATGCGTATTTTTGGATACATTCCTGACATGGTAAAATAAGCTGTTATATATTCTTTTATATGTTCATAGGGTAGTAAATGGAATTTTTTGTTGAAAATTTTCAAATATTTCTTCTGATTCTTGTCCGGATGATAGGAATGTTTGTTGCTGCCCCCTTTTTTTCCAGCGGGGTCATTCCAATAAGGATCAGAGCTGTATTTGCCGTATATATAGCTGCGTGTATTTTTCCAATGGTAGTAAATCATATTGCAGAAGTACCTGAAAACATGATTTCCTACGCGATATTAATAGGGTCTGAGGCGTTTATCGGTATACTCATAGGGTTTCTACTATCAATCATTTTTGTGGCTTTTCAGTTAGCCGCTCGTTTTTTCAGTTTTCAAATGGCACTGGGTATTGCCCAGGTGATGGACCCGATTTCTCAGGTAGGTATCAGCCTGGTAGGGCAGCTATGGACGGTGATGGGAATAATGATATTTATTGCAATCAACGGGCCTCATATGCTCATAATGGCGACCTTTGAAAGCTATAAAACCGCTCAGGTGTTCGAGATAATACAGGATAGCAGAACGGTTTTTATAGCACTGGCAGATTCAATGGGGGCAATGTTTCTGGTTGCGTTAAAGCTTGCTTTTCCCATTCTGATCACACTGTTTATCCTTTCAGTCACTCTTGGTCTCCTTGCGAAGGCTGCCCCGCAGATGAATATCTTTATGCTTGGTTTTCCAATACAGATAGGTGTAGGATTTTTAATCATGATTGCTGTCATTGGTGCGATAGCATTCGGTATGAGCAGCGCGCTGAATAAAACGTTTGAAGGGCTTTTTGATTTTATACATGCTCTTGGAGGATAACCTGTCGTGCCCGAATTTTCAGTAAAAAAATTAAATCCTCTAAATGAACTCTTTTTTGAAACCTTTGAGTGTTTCCAGTTCGACTTACAGCTTTTCGCTGCAGAAGATGAAGGGAGAACTGAAGAACCGACAGAGTATAAGAAGAGAAGGGCCAGGGATGAGGGCAAAGTAGTAAAAACTCAGGAACTTCCTTCCGCTCTTGTGCTGCTGTTTGGTTTTTTTCTAATATTCATTATTTCCAAAAGTATATTTAAAAACATGCTGCAGATGATGGAATATTTTTTGAATCTAATACCGGATGTTGTTAACTCTGGTGAAAATGTCATATTTTTGCTGAAGCCTGTTTTGCCCATAATCATCAAAACAATAGCGCCCATATTGGGGATTGTTTTCATTGCGGCTTTAATAGGAAACGTTATCCAGGTTGGGTTTCGTTTTTCAACAAAGTCCATACAACCTGATTTTTCAAAGATTAATCCCAATCCGATACGATTCTTTACAAAGGTACTCTTTTCGAAACAGACAGTGATGAACCTTGGAAAATCAGTATTCAAAATTGCCACTATTTCGATTGTGGCCTTTTTTCTCGTTAGAAAAGATATCTACGGAATAATGAGGACAATAGACATGGGTGTCCTGCAGGCGATGAGCCTTTGTTTTTCAATTGCCTTCAGACTGGTCATGGTTGTGAGTGGAATTCTGCTTATTCTGTCAATCCCGGACTATTTCTTTCAGAGGCAGCAGCACATTGAATCATTGAAAATGACAAGACAGGAACTTAAAGAAGAGCGCAAGCTGCTGGAGGGTGATCCATTACTGAGGGCGCGTATGAGGGAGAGACAACGGGATTACGCGAGGAGAAGGATGATGCAGGAGGTGCCGGAGGCGGATGTTGTTATTACAAACCCGGCCCACTATGCCATTGCGTTGAAATATGAACCGCTTAAGATGGGAGCACCGGTATGTGTTGCAAAAGGCCAGGATCTGATCGCGCAGCGTATAAAACAGATTGCTGAGGAGAATGATATTTCGATCATCGAAAATAAACCTCTTGCCCGGGAGCTGTTCAGGAGAGTTGAGATCGGAGATGAAATTCCTGATGACCTGTTTACAGCTGTTGCTGAAGTTATCGCATTCGTTTATAAGCTCAAAAAAAAAGGTGTGGTAAACGCTTAGTTCTGCAAACCGGGTTATTTTTAAGTGAAAATGCATGTAGAAAATATTAAAATTGACATACATTGTATTATCGTAATAATTTCAAAAATTTACAGTTATACCGATACTGTAATATGGGCTGGCGTCTGTAAATAAAACATTCTTAAAATGTATTTAGAAGCGTAATTAGCTGTATCGTTGCTGGAACGGCAGGTTTTGGCAATACCGGGGAGGGGAAAATGGCGCGTGAGACGGAAAACAGGGCCTGGTGGCAGAGGACGGATATTTTCATTGCAATAGGTGTCGTTGGAGTCGTCCTGATGCTTATTATTCCTGTTCCTGCTATAATCTTAGATTTCCTGATTGCTATCAGCTTCGCCCTTGGCCTGATTACTCTCGTCACAATCATGTACATGGGCCGGGTCCTTGAGCTTTCCGTTTTTCCCTCTTTGCTTCTGATATCAACAGTGTACAGACTGGCAGTGAATGTATCATCTACCCGTCTTATTCTGCTAGAAGGGCCTGCTTTTAAAGGTAAGCTCATCCAGGCATTCGGACAGTTTGTTGTTGGAGGAAACTATGTTGTCGGGATAATCATTTTTCTTATCCTCATTGCTGTCCAATTCATTGTTATTACAAAAGGTGCGACAAGGGTGTCCGAGGTCGCGGCAAGGTTTACCCTGGACGCGATGCCAGGGAAACAGATGGCCATCGATGCTGATGTTTCGGCAGGTTTGGTTACCGAGGAGGCAGCCATTCAAAAAAGGCTTGATATACAGAGAGAGGCTGATTTTTATGGAGCAATGGACGGTGCGAGTAAGTTTGTACAGGGGGATGTGAAAGTTGGCCTTTTAATAACAATTATTAATATAGTCGGCGGTTTGATCATCGGTATGGCTATGAGAGGAGAATCTCTAAGAAATGCTGTCGCCACCTACACAATGCTGACTATAGGAGATGGACTTGTTTCCCAGATCCCTTCACTCATGATGTCTACTGCCACAGGTATAATTGTAACACGGGCTGTGGCGATGAATGACCTCGGAACAGAGCTCACTTCTCAGCTTTTATCTCAGCCGAGAACTCTCTGGATAGGTGCAGGTTTCCTTATCTTTCTATCAATATTACCGGGATTTCCGAAATTACCGCTCATATTTCTTGGTATTATGCTCGGCTTTTTTGGCGTATACTTGAGGAGAGGATTAAAGTTAAAGGAGGAGACCGGGCCGGAATTGAAGAAAGGGGCAGAGGAGGCAGCAAAAGGACCGGAGAGTGTGCTCGGTTTACTCCAGATCGATCCAATAGCTCTTGAGATAGGGTATAATCTCATCCCGCTTGTAGATCAGGAGCAGGGAGGAGATTTGCTTGAAAGGGTGACTATGATCAGAAGGCAGAGTGCGATTGAGCTTGGTTTGATTTTTCCCCCTATAAGAATACGGGACAATATGAGGCTGGAGCCCAATGTCTACTCTATCAAAATTAAGGGGATAGAGGTTGGAGCGGGCACGATTCGAATGGGAAAGTACCTTGCCATGAATCCCGGCCAGATAGAGGAAAAGGTTGAAGGTGAAGAGACTGTTGAGCCGGCTTTTGGGCTCCCGGCGATCTGGATTGATGAAGCCAATAGAGAAAAGGCTGAAAGATTGGGGTATACAGTCGTGGATTCACCATCGGTTATTGCGACCCACCTGACCGAGATCATAAAAACTTACGCAAGCGAAGTGCTGGGAAGACAGGATGTGCAGGCACTTTTGAACTCACTGCGTACAGATTATCCGGCGGTTGTTACTGAAGTGGAAAAATCAGGGGCCACGGTTGGTGATATTCAGAAAGTATTAAAAGGTCTACTCAGGGAAGGAGTATCAATAAGGGACCTTATAACCATTATGGAAACTATTGCCGATTATTTTGCGGTGATCAAAGCCCCTGACGAACTTATTGAGCTCGTTCGCCAGGCACTTTCAAGGCAGATCTGTCAGCAATACTCTGATAGTGAAAAGAAGATATCTGTAATCACTGTATCAAAAGATGTTGAGGAAGAGATAAAAAACTCTATCGAGGTGACCGAGAGAGGAAAAAGATTCTCAATGGAACCTGTCAAGCAGAAAAAATTGTTAACAGTTATTTCCGAAGAATCGAAAAAGGTCAAAGAGCTGGGCCTGAAGCCGGTATTCCTCACATCGCCTGAGATCAGAACAATTTTCAGTAATTTAGTTACCCCCATTATGCCAAATGTTGCTGTGTTGAGCAGTTTAGAAATTACTCCCGATATTCGACTGGAAGCTGTTGGAAATATCGCACTTTATGAAGAAGCGAGGCAATAATGATATACAGAACATTTAAAGCGCCAACATATAAGGAAGCGGTATTAAAAGCAAAGATTGAAATGGGCAGCAATGTGTACATAATCGGGAGGAAGGCGATTAAAGAGGGCGGTTTTTTGGGAATGTTCGCGAAGAATTTTAGTGAAATTACTGTTGCGAAAAATGAAGATGATAATAATAAAGTGAAGAATACTGCTTCCGGGGGAATGGCCTCACAGCCCCGGAACGTTTTTAACCAGTCGGAAAATGATAAAAAGTGGTATGAAAGTGGTATTTTAAAAGAATTGAGTGAAATAAAAAACCGTCTAAAAGAAATAACTGATGTTAAAAAAGTGGAAACGGATAGCTCTCATTTTAATAAACTTATTGCTGTTCTATTAGCTAATGATTTCCCGCAGGATTATATAAACCAGCTGCGGGATGAGTTTGAAAATGAGTTAACAGTCAAGGAGTCACATGATCCTAAAGTTTTAGAGGAGAAATTCAGGGAACATATCCTTAAATCGATTGAAACATCGGGCCCGATTCAGTTAGGAAACGGCAGGCCGTCGGTAGTGGTTCTGGTCGGGCCGACCGGTGTGGGAAAAACCACTACAATCGCTAAACTTGCCGCTTCATTCGGTGTTTTGCAGAAGCATAAAGTCGAATTGCTTACAATTGATTCATACAGGATTGCCGCGATAGAGCAGCTTGGCAAATACGCGGAATTAATGCAGCTTCCATTCACTATAATAAATACAAGGGAAGAGTTTAAAAGCGCGGTTAAAAACAGTAAGTCGGATTTAATCTTTGTGGATACCGCAGGCAGGTCCCAAAAAAACAATCTTGGGCTTGCTGAATTACGAAGTATCCTCGATGGTATAAATTCAAACCTGGATATTCACCTTGTTTTAAGTGCTACAACAAAATATCGAGATGCGCTGGATATTATGACACGGTTTAATCAGCTCATGTATAATAAAATTATAATTACAAAGATAGATGAAACGAATACAATCGGGTCCCTTTTGAGTATTATGAACAGGGAGAAAAAGCTTTCTTACATAACAACAGGTCAGAGTGTTCCTGATGATATTGAGCTTGCCGGGAAGGAAAAGTTGCTGGACATGATATTATTTGAAGATTTTTACGCCGGATAGCCGTCCGTATAATGATAATGGAGGGATTTATGCTGTACAGAACAAATGCCCAGGAAGGAATTCAGAAGGATCAGGCTGAAAGGCTGAGACTGATAATGAAAGATAAGAATGTGAAATCTGAAGTTGTAGGGCGGGGTCCGCGGGTAATCACCATATCGAGCGGAAAGGGTGGAGTCGGAAAGACCAATATTGCTATTAACCTTGCTATTGCATTTTCGGACATAGGCAGAAAAGTAGTTGTAATGGATGCGGATCTTGGACTTGCGAATGTCAATGTAATACTGGGTATAATTCCTAAGTTTAACCTCTATCATGTCATTAAAAAGCAGAAAAAAATACGTGATATCATTGTTGATACGCAGTATGGTATACAGATAGTTGCCGGAGCGTCAGGGTTTTCCCAGCTTGCCAATCTTGACGAGGAGGAGAGAAGCACGTTTGTGGAAGGATTAAAGGATCTGGCTTATGCTGATATTATTATTATCGATACAGGTGCCGGCGTTTCTCAGAATGTACTTTCTTTCCTAAGAGCCGCAGATGAAGCTATTATTATAACAACCCCTGAACCTACAGCAATTACCGATGCATACGGTATTATTAAGAGCATCTCTGCCGAGGTTAACGGCCCAAACATTAAACTTGTTGTTAACAGGGTTGATTCTGTAATGGAGGGAAAAAAGGTTGCAGAACGAGTTATAAACATAGCCGGCCAGTTTTTAAACATCAAGGTGGATAATCTGGGGTTTATTTTTGAAGACGTGGTTGTCAAGAGGGCGGTTATTAAACAGGATCCATTTATCAAGAGTGCCCCGAATAGTAAGGCGTCACAATCCATAAAACATCTTATGAGCAGGCTTTCGCACATAGAGTACCGTGAAGGCGGGGGGTTTTCAAGGTTTTTAAAGAGTGTATTTGGAGGGAAATATTAACTAAATTGGTGTATGATACTGTTAAAAATGATTGATTTTTTTACTGTGAGATGTATTTTTTAATAAAATGGAAAAAGATATATTACAGAGTGGTAATAGAATATCTATATATGTGGTTATGGGCGCCTTTCTTTTATCCCTGTTACTGGGTTTTTTTGCAAAAAATCCGGCAGGAATAGTAATTATGCGGGCGTTTATATCTACGTTGCTTTTTGGCGTACTTTTTAGAGGAGGGATATTTATCTTAATGAAGTATATTCCGGATATTGAGAAACTGGAGGGTACAGAGGCAGAGGCTGTTGAGAAAGAGAAAGGAGAAGAAATTGAAACTCTTACAGGCAGCGTGGTAGATTATACTGTGGGTGGAGATGAAAGTGTATCTGAAGAAGAATCAGGTTTTGAGACCGGAGATGTCTCTGAAAGCACGCCTTTGAATATTGAAGAAAGCGAAGACGGGGAAGCAGAAACTTCTCCTGCAGGAGAGTTAGGCGAGTCAGAGGCATTGGATGAAGAATCAGAGCCTTTAAATGATTTGCCTGCTCTCGACACTCTCCTGGAGGAAGATGAGGAAGAAATTGCTGTTGATGACAAACCGGGGGGTGAAAGTTCCAAGACCGGCACCAGTAATTTGGGAGAGTATATAAATGTTGGGATCGCTCGAATCCCGAACGAACCGGAGACAATTGCGAAAGCAATCAGGAAGGTTATGAAGCAGAATGAATCTTAATGAAGATCTTATAAAACAATTCATTCAGGAAACAGGATGCGATGTTAAAATTGCTGACATGCTCCTGAAATTTACAGGAGGTGATTATGACGGCGCAAAAAGAATAATAAAAGCTGTCCCAAAAGATATTTTTGCGTTTAAGGCAAAATTTGCGACTCAGATCCTGGGATATTACGGGGCAATTTTTTTCTGTTATGATGAAAAGGAGAATAAAATAAAGCGATTGATATCCGCGGTTAGTAATGAAAAAGAAATTGGGAAAATAGATATATCATCTAATTGGAGAGACTTCGAAAAAGAGGTTTATTCATATGTAAGTGATAAAGTTATAGATGGATTGAAAATCGAACAGTTAAATAAATCCGTCATAGAAAAAGAGTTTATTAAAAAAACCGCAAAGATTTTGGGGATTGGAAAAACTGTAGATGAGGAATTGTTAAATAATCTATTAGTAAACGAGCTGTACAATGTTTTTCCCGATACAAATATAGCGGTTAAATTAAACGTTGATAAGACTGACGTTTTTGAACTGAATATTGGCCAGGAGGGTAGTGAGCCGGAAGCCGAGGTTGAAAAGACAGCTGATACAGAAAGTATAAGGAACGGAACAGAAAGTAAGCTGGATGGGGTAAGGATAGAAAAGTCGCTTATTGTACTCAAAGTGGAGCCTGTACTATCACCCGTACATGGAGTAGAGATCAAAGAGCTTGAATTCGGAGATGAAATTCAGGTGAGAATAACAGATGAAAGGGATATCGCTGATTACCTTTCAGAACTGCTGGGGGCAAAAGTTGATAATATACGGGTACCTGTATTCACAAAAATTGTGGAGGTAAAAGAACTGGAGGGTGGAAATGCCGCAGTACTGACCCAGTTTGGGCCCGGTATCATGGGTATGTTTAAAGTGCTTACAGACGCGAGGGTAGCCTCTGGAATAGAAACGGAACCGGAGAGAAAAGAGTCAGCGTTAAAGGGCTTAAAAGAGATAAATCCTCTTTTTGTTGCCGGCGGAATTGTGATGGTTTTTATTCTGTTTCTGTTTTTAATTTTTTTATCTCGATGATGAAATCATAGATGGGAGTATGAAAGTGTTTAAAGATAAATCAGAAGGGGAGCTCTGGAGAATATATAAGAAAACGAAAGATTTAAAGGTGAGAGAGCATTTTGTAAATCAGTACGCGCCTCTGGTAAAGTATGTGGCGGGTAAGATTGCGATTGGTATGCCGCAGAATGTGGATTTTGATGATCTTGTGGGATATGGAGTGTTCGGGTTATTGGATGCTATTGAAAAGTTCGATCCGGATAAAGATATTAAGTTTAAAACCTATGCGGTCACACGGATAAGGGGGGCAATCTATGATGAATTGAGATCTATTGACTGGGTGCCGCGTTCAGTCCGTCAGAAGGCAAAAGAACTTGAGAGGGTTATAGGAAAGCTTGAAAACAGACTTGGAAGATCCGCAAGAGATGAAGAGATTGCAAGAGAGCTTGGAATAGGTGTGAAAGATCTGCATACCCTCATTTTGAAAATATCAGGTGCGTCTATCCTTTCATTGAGCGATGTCTGGTATGTAGGAGATGAAAGTGATAAGGTTTCCGTTATGGAAACAATAGAAAGCCCCAGGTCCCTTAACCCCGATGTAATAGTTGAGCGTGAGGAAGTAAAAAATATCATTGTTAAGGCAATAAGTGACCTGCCGGATAAAGAGAAGAAGGTGCTAATCCTATATTATTATGAAGATTTGACTTTAAAGGAAATAGGAGAGGTCCTGCAGGTAACAGAGTCCAGGATTTCTCAGCTCCATACAAAGGCAATAATGAGGCTTAGAAGTAAACTGGTAAATATAAAGAGAAGTATGGTGATATAAATGAGCGTTTCATTTGACAAGCTTAGAGAGGCCCTTGCCGGCCTTTCCTTTGCAGTTGAAGATGGATCGGAAATTGCCGGAAGAAGCATTGAGGTTGAAGCTTTTTCAGTTGAGGAAGGGCTGAAGAGGGCAAGTGAAACATTGGGTGTTAATATCAGTGATCTTGAATATGAAATAGTTGAACAGGGAAAGAAGTCACTGTTCAGTAAAAAGCCGTTTAGACTGGCGGTTACGGTAACAGGGGATATCGGTGTTATTCATGAGGAAAGTTTTCAGGCAATAGAGGGTATTGATGCGGCTGAGTTATTGAAAAAAGATGTTGATGGAGTTTACAGAGTCAAGATAACAAGAGTCGGGTTGATGGTGAAGGTGGCCGTCCCAAAGGGAAAAGGGCAGAGGGTAAGAGTGGAGGATGTGCTTGCGTCTATCAGGGAGAAGGGAATCACCGAGTTTGATAAGGCTAAAGTCGCGAAAATAGTGCGGTCGGCAGAGGAGGAATATATAAAAGTGGCCGACTATGAACCGGATGAGAGAAACGAGGGAAGAGTTGTAATCGAGATATCTGAGGATGATATGAAGGCATTTATGACACTCATCCCGCCGAAACCCCTGGGAAGGGTGCTGGATATAGATGATATTATGGAAGCTTTAAATGAGAAGAACGTGATTGTAGGAATAAAGGAAGATGTAATAAATAAGTGTTTGGAAGAGGACGTGTATAATGTTATGACTGTCATTGCCGCGGGGTCGAAACCTGAGAATGGTGAAGATTCAAAGATTGTATATAATTTCAGGACAGAGAAAAAGGTCCATTTAGAGGAGGACGAGAAAGGCCAGGTTAATTTCAAAGATCTGGATCTGGTTGAGAATGTTGTAGCAGGGCAGCTCCTTGCTACAAAGGTACAGGCCATGGAGGGTCGGCCCGGTAGAACAATAACAAATAACCTTCTGGAGGCGAAACCGGGCAAAGATCTTGACCTGGTGCCTGGAAAAAATACAGAACTTTCACCCGATGGAATGAATATTATTGCTACTATTAACGGCCAGGTTGTTTTCTCAAATGAAAAGGTGAGCGTGGAGCCGATATATGAAATTAAGGGTGATGTTGATATGCATACAGGCAACATACTGTTTTTGGGAACTGTGATCGTTAAGGGAAATGTTGAGGATGGATTCTCAATAAAAGCTGCCGGAGATATAGAGATAAAAGGGAGTGTCGGCAAGTGTCTGCTGGATGCTGAAGGGGATGTCAATATAAAACAGGGAGTTATGGGTAAGCTCGGGGGTACAATCAAGACAGGTGGTTCTGTATGGTCGAAGTTCCTCGAACAGGTAACAGTTATTGCTGATAAAAATGTTTTTGTTCAGGATGGTATTATGCACTGTCGGGTTGATGCTACTGAAAAGGTTGTGTGTTTTGGAAAGAGGGCGACAATTGTCGGGGGAAGGATAAGGGCAGGTGAGATTGTGAACACAAAAACCCTCGGGTCTGTTTCATTTACCGAAACAATAGTTGAGGTGGGTGTGGATCCGAAATCCAGGCAGAGGCTGTTTGATCTTGAAAAAGAGCAGAGTAAAAATGAAGACTCAATGGAAAAGCTCAATACAAATATTACTACGCTTGAGAACCAGCAGAAGATAAAAAGAAAATTTACAGAGGAGAAGAGAGAACTTCTTGAGCAGATGTTGACCTCCCGGGAGGAGCTTCTTGTGAGGATAAATGAGATAAGGGAGGAGATGGACGAGTTGAAATCCTACCTTAAGCTTTTAAAGACAATAGGCAAAACTTCGGTTTCTAAGAACGTGTACCCGGGTGTAAAGATAGGCATTAAGGACACCTATTTTGATGTTGCAAATGAGTTTAAATACATAACCTTTGTGCTTGAAAGCGGGAGAATCAGAATGAAAAAATACGAAGAAATCGATCTTGAAGAGCTGATCGGAAGGAAGATAAGATAAGATGGCTATTCTGCCGATTGATTTGCAGGCCATTTTGTTGCGAATGGACAGTGTAAGTAAAACCCAGCATAGACAGCAGGAAGGAGTTATTGCCGCACAGATTCAGAAAGGCGTGGAGATGGCGGAGATAGCTCAAATTGAATCAAACCGCGTGAATGAATTGAAACCCCATCCCGATGAAAATACAAAAATTGATGATAAGGAAAAAGAGAAGAAAACGGGTTCAGAGGAAAAAAAGAATCGAGAGAATTCCGGAAAAAGCAAGAAGAAAGAAAATTTCAGTGATCCCTATAAAGGAAACATTATAGACACAAAAAGATGAGCCTTGTATATACTATCATTATAAACATTATTATAATTTTTATCGTTTTTGTGGTATTAAATAACAAAATCAATAAAAAAAGCACCTCAACTTTACTTGAAAAGTACGCGGGAGAAGTGGAAAATTTAATCATTGAATTAAACAGGGCGGTTGAAGATGTTTTAAACCTTTCAGAGGAAAGAATGGATGAACTGAAGAAGCTGATAAAAAAAGCTGAACGGATTTTAAATAAGCCGGCTGTAAAGAAGTCACTCCCCTTAAAACGACATGAACCTGAAATCCCTGTAGATATAGATATAAAAAAAAATGCTGACATATCTGAATCAACTCACCTCCTTGAAAAAACAAAGCATCTTCTCTCCATGGGGCATTCAAAGGAAGAAATCGCTAAGCTACTGCGTTTGAAGAGGGCGGAAGTTGATTTTCTCGAATCTTTAAATAAGGGTTAGCTCCCGTAAAACATATTGACTAAAGAGAATATTTTATTATTTTTAATGATGTCCTGAGCCCGGGTGGTGGAATTGGTAGACACGCTAGCTTGAGGGGCTAGTGGCCTTTTGGCTGTGCGAGTTCAAATCTCGCCTCGGGCATATTTAATGTGTTGCTATATAGCTAATTGGAACACCTCATCATCTTTTATCCGTCAAAACAACTTCTAAAATACCTCTTGTAAGCAAAAGTGTAAGCAAAACAAATAAGACGCAAGGAGTGTATCTTATGGCACACAAACCGTATAACCTCTATAAAAGAGCTACGACTAGAAATAATAAATATATTTATTACTGCCAATTTTATGACGAAAGTGGAAATCGAATGACTGCAATGTCTACTGGGCAAACAAGTAAAACAGCAGCGGAAATCTGGGCAATTGAACAACTAAAAAAAGGCATAATAACGACAAATAAAAATATTACCTTTGCCCAATATGCTCAGGACTGGTGGCTTTGGGAAAAATGTAAATATGTAAAAGGGAAACGTGTCAGAGGGTCAGATATCTCAAGAGATTACGTTGATTCGATGAGGTCCTATTTACAAAATCATATTCTTCTGGAATTTGGTAATAAAAAACTTCAAAAGATCACAACTAAAATGATTGAAAATTGGATACTAAAACTTAGGGAAAAGCCTAGCAAGTTTGGTCAATTTTTAACAGCCACAACAGTCAATCACTGCCTGAAAACATTTAAAATAATGCTGAAAGAAGCTAAAAGATTGGGATATTTACAGAATGATCCTGCGGAATCAGTAAAGAGGTTAAAGGAAACACCAAAAACAAGAGACATTTTTACCATTAATGAGATAAGAGAATTATTCACAGATGATAATATAAAAAAGGTTTGGGATGGGGATCTCGTACATTTTTGTTTGAATCTATTGTCCGCAAGTACTGGAATGCGGATGGGTGAAATTCAAGCACTAATGATAAAACACTTACACAAAAACTATGTAGGTATTTTTCATGGTTGGTCTAGAAAATATGGCCTTAAAAATCCAAAATGGAGATCAGAAAGGGAAATACCGATTCCGTCAAAAACCTCAGCATATCTACAAGAATTAATAAGTATATCACCTTATCGAGACGCAGATGATTGTGCGCCACGAGCGTACATGAAGATATATATGTGCGGTGCTACACATGAGATGAGGGTGGGCCCCTCGGAGCCGACTTGCAGGAGTAGGCTTCAAACCGCCTCAAGCTGCGCTGGTTAAGAGCCAGGGTGGTGAGCGTTGAGGGAAAAGGCACGGCAAGAGATCGTGTCAGGTGAGGATTAAGGAGACGAGTGCAAACGAACCATCGAAGAGGTGTCGAAAGCGTAGGGACGATGTCAAAACTGGAAGCAGTCGTTATTCCAGGATGAGCTCAGGGGGAGCCTGTTTACTGCCTGAGTGGCGTCCGGCATAAAGGTGGCGTGACCTTAATTCAGGCTCGTGTGTGGAGCGTGGGAACCTGTCGCCCTGATGTGAAGGGAGAAACTCAAGTGGAGGACCCACGAGGGTGAGAGTACCGATGCGGGACACAGGGGCGGAATGACCCGTAGTAGTGATGAAGTTCCTGTAATGGGGATGGAGCGAAGGGGTTATATCATCCAGGTTTATGGGATGGTCAACCAGAGATGGGAGGAGCCATTGAGTAAAGCAAAGCCGTATAGTATTTCCAAACGAGTGGTATGGGGAGCTTATCTGAGGGTAAAGGCGAACAGAGGGGCTGCTGGTGTTGATGAGGAATCGATTGTGGATTTTGAGAGGGAGCTGAAGAACAACCTTTACAAGATTTGGAATCGGATGTCATCGGGCAGCTATTTTCCTCCACCGGTGCGGACGGTAGAGATACCGAAAAGCAGCGGGGGGACGAGAAGGTTAGGTATACCGACAGTGTCTGACCGCATAGCCCAGATGGTGGGCAAGATGTACCTGGAGCCCCGGGTGGAGCCGTACTTTCATCCGGACTCTTACGGTTACAGGCCAGGTAAGTCGGCGGTACAGGCGGTTGGTAAAGCCCGAGAAAGATGCTGGCGAAATGATTGGGTGATTGATCTGGATATTAAGGGTTTCTTTGATAACATCGATCACCAACTTCTAATGAAGGCACTTCGCAGGCATGCGAGGAGAAAGTGGATGCTTCTGTATGTTGAGAGGTGGTTGAAAGCCCCGGCCCAATTGGATGATGGCGCCCTGGTTGAGAGAGATAAGGGGACGCCTCAAGGTGGGGTTATGACTCCCTTTACGCAAAAGGTAATTTCGAATTTGAACAACAAT
>DAOVJS010000161.1 GCA_030673105.1 Spirochaetota bacterium | reverse complement strand
TGCTGAATTTTGAGGATATCGTAACTCTGTTTTACCGTATTTGGAGATTAGAAAATTGCTGCTTCAAAAAATCATGTTCTTTTCACGGAAGATCGCCGCCGGAGCCTCAGGCATAACAAAAACGGTTGTCTCAAGGTACAGGCCGGAGCTTGATGAAATAGATGGAGGATTTTAAAAAATGAAAGTAAGCAGAGTAGAAGAGATGAGAAACCTGGACCGGACCGCCGTAGAAGACTTTTCCCTTACCGAAGAGCTCCTGATGGAAAATGCCGGTATGGCCGCGTATCACGTCATAATGAAAGAGTCCGGTATACAGGGGAAAAGGTTTGTCCTAATCTGCGGCACTGGCAATAACGGAGGGGACGGGCTTGTAATCGCCAGGAAAATACATTCAATGAACGGAGAAGCTGTGGTTTATATCCTGGGAAATGAAGATAAATTCAGGGGCACTTCAAAGAAAAACTTTGAAATTGTTTCCAGGCTTCAGCTTACAATCAGGCACGTTGAATCCATGGATTCTCTGAGAAAGGAACTGGCACACTGCGACGCCATAGTGGACGCGATTTTCGGCACAGGGCTCACAAGAAATGTAGAAGGTATATACAGTGATGTAATTCAGATGATAAACAGAAGCGGGAAAAAGGTGTTCAGCATTGACATTCCATCCGGAATAAACGGAGACACAGGAAAGATCATGGGCGCGGCGGTTAAAGCGGATTTCACAATAACATTCGGGATACCAAAGATAGGAAATATCCTTTACCCGGGCTACGGGCATTGCGGCAAGCTTTACGTCTCGCACATATCTTTTCCCCCTTCTCATTACAGCAGTAATGATCTAAAAATAGAGATCAATGTGCCTGTTAGGCTCCCTGAAAGGGATAAAAAGGGCCACAAGGGAGACTTCGGCGATACTCTTTTCATCGCCGGAGCTTCAAACTATTACGGGGCGCCTTACTTTTCCGCGTACTCTTTTTTAAAGGCAGGAGGGGGATATTCACGCCTCGCGTCACCGTGCTCCATCACACCGTCTATCGCTGAAAGAGGAATGGAGATAGTCTTTACTCCACAGAAGGAAACAGACTCCGGGAGTATCGCTTTAAAAAATATGGACTCTATTCTTCAACTTTCAGAGCAGGTTGACATGGTTGTCATGGGCCCCGGCCTGTCGCTGAACAGCGAAACACAGGAACTGGTGAGAGAGCTAACAAAAAAGATAAAAAAACCCCTGCTTGTCGACGGGGACGGCCTCACCGCCCTGTCTAAAAACATGGAAATAATAAACAAAAGGCAGCAGCCCACTATCCTCACGCCCCATCTGGGAGAGATGTCAAGGATAACAAACCTCTCTGTGGCCGAAATTGACGAGCATAAGATAGATATCGTGCAAAAAGAGGCAGAGAACCTGGGCGCGTTTATTGTGCTGAAGGGGGCCCATTCTTTAATCGGCTGCCCTGACGGAAGGGTCTTTATCAATATGAGCGGAAACCCGGGCATGGCTTCCGCCGGCTCAGGCGACGTTCTCACAGGAACCATTGCCGCGATGCACGGTTCAGGGCTGTCAATTGAAGACGCTGCAAGAGCAGGCGTTTTCATCCACGGCCTTTCAGGAGACCTCGCAGCACTTGACAGGGGAGAGGACGGCATTACTGCGCAGGATATACTTAACTATCTTCCGGAGGCTGTTAAAAAATATCGGGACGAGTATGAGGAGATAGTTAAATATTTTTATGAAAGTATATATTCAGTGTAGAAACAGGTAAACTTTATATTCAATCCATCTTAGTAGGTATAAACTTATGAAAGCAATTGCAGTGTGCGGAAGCCCGCGGGTCAATGGAAACACACAGATGATTTTAGAAACAGCGTGCGATGTATTAAAGGAACAGGGGGTTGAAACAGAGCTTATTCTCCTCTACAACAAGCTGATAAAACCCTGTATCGCCTGTGGAAAATGCAAGGAACTGAGAGACAGGACATGCTCAATGAAAGATGATGACTTTCACCCTGTTCTTGAGAAGATTATCGAGGCTGACGCGTTAATTGTCGGATCCCCTGTTTATTTCGGCAGTGCCACATCCCAGACCACCAGCCTTCTTCACAGGGCTGGATACGTAGCCCGCGCGAATGATAACTTTCTAAGAGGTAAAATCGGCGGCCCGGTCGTGGTCGCTAGAAGGGCGGGGCAGAACTTTACATACGCGCAGCTTCTATTCTTTTTTACCATCAATGAAATGGTCATACCCGGCTCAACTTATTGGAACATCGCTTTCGGAAGAAATAAGGGGGAAGTTATGGATGATGAAGAAGGGATAGAGACTGTTAAAACCTTTGCAAAAAACATCGCGGACCTTCTTTCTAAATTAAAGCAGTGACGGTATGATAAAAACCACCCTCTTTTTTTTTAAATAATGTAAAGGTTTAACTTTTTATGTCGAAATTTAAAGTGTAGTAAAAAAAAAGTGGAGAAAATCATGGTAACGGGGATAAGCGAAGAGGTTACCATACAGGAATACCATCCACAAATTGATAAGGACCCAGGAGAAACAGTGTCTAATATTAACTCGGATGACAGCGGGAATCCGATAGTTGTTTCAAAGGATTTCATTCTGGGCCTGTTATCTTTAGCGGTAGGGAATCCTTTCGCTCTTGAAGGTAACCTTGGGAAAAAAATTGATGTGAAGGTATAAGTTTTCTTATACTTATATATATATATAAGGCTCTCTCTGTTTCCGGCGGAGGGGGCTTTTTTTCTTGTAATTAGTGAAGATCATGGTAATATTTATTTGAAAAAGTGATAGACGATTTTAGTTGCTAAACCATGAAAGCCATGAAAATTTTATACAGACTGTTAAGAGACTGCACATGAAATTTTTATACATGCTGTTAAGAGACTGCACATGAAAAGGATAATAAGACTGATAATTATTATTCTTGCACTTCTTTCTCCTGCCATTATTTATGCCCAGGATACTGCCGAAAACAGGTACGGGCTGGAATTTTTTAAAAAGGGGGTGCATCATTTTAACAGAAAAGAATATGAGGCTTCTATCGACTTTTTCAGAAAAGCTCTCAGTGAAAACCCCACAGATGAAAAGGCCCGCTTTTTTCTCGGAATGGCCTATTACAAAGCAGGGTTTGATGAGAGCGCCATGTTTGAATTCAACAACATAATCGGCAATGAACAGGGCGATTCAATCTTAAGGAACTTTGTGCGCTATTTAAGCACAAAACAGTTTCTTCTGCGAAGGAAGAAAAAGAGTGATGATTACACTATAGGTATGGAAATCAGAGGGAACCCTCTCGGTAAGTATATCCTCTCAAAAGCAACCGGTATTGATATTGATAAAACCGGCAATATCTACGTTGCGGGCTTCGGCTCAAAAATCGCGCTTAAAATTTCTCAGGATGGAAGCCCCCTCTTATCCTTTGTAAGCCCGAAAATAAGTCACGGCAGGCTGTACGACATTGTAGTGGGAAAAAACGGCGATGTGTATATATCGGATTTTACCAATGATTCAGTTTATCATTTTCAGACCGACGGGAAATATGTTGGAAGTTTAGGAAGCTCCGGTTTCAAGGTCGGGCAGTTTTACGGCCCCACATCACTCACACTGGATGAAAATAATGACCTCTATGTCGTTGACAGCGGCAATGTGAGGATTGAAAAGTTCTCAGAAAACGGAGATTTCCTCCTGACCTTCGGCAGAGAGGGTGATGGGGAAGGAGAGTTAAAACGGCCCTCAGGGATTGCTGTTGATCATGCCGGAAATATTTACGTCTCAGATCACGGGAAAAAAACAGTTCAGGTTTATGACCGGAGCGGAAATTTCATCCGTATCCTTGAAGGAGGAGACCTGACAGACCCGTACGGCATATCTTTTGCAGAAGACAACAGGCTGATTATCAGTGACAGGGACAGGCTGATGTCATACGATATCATGCACTCAACATGGACAGAGATTGATACAGGGGGACGTCTGAAGAGGGTTCTGGATGTCAAGAGTGACCATCTCGGTCAGCTTTATACATGCGATTTCGAATCCGACACAATCCTTCAGTTTGTCCCTAAGGCGGATAAGTACAGAAATCTCAACGTTATCCTCGACAGGGTCGACGCGGAGAGCTTCCCGGCGGTTGTCTACTACGTGACTGTGCTTGATGCTGATGGATTTCCGATTTACGGCCTGGGGGTGGATAATTTCCTGCTGAGAATTGGAAAAGGAATCGTCGGGAAAATCGACCTGTCATACAATGAGGTAAGAAATTCACGCCTCCGCCTTCTTTTCCTCGTCGATAAATCCGCCTCAATGCAGCAGTACAGCAGGGACGTGGTGAGCTATATCAACCAGTTTGTTTCAAAAACATCATTAAACGATGAAATGGCGGTAATTGGATTCAACCATGAGTCCTGGATGGCAAGCCCCTTCACCAGGTCAAAACTGAGAACGGCCAATGCCATTCTTGAAGAGAAATACGCTCCCGGAAAGGCCTTTGACACAGCGTTCAGAAGAGGTATTGATTATCTCAACAGGGAATTTTACAAAAAAGCCATCATTGTTGTCACAGACGGCCTGCCCGCGGACCAATCCTTCCGGACATACTCTCTTGAAAGCTGTTTGAGGTATGCCGCGAACAATCACATCCCTGTTTATTTCCTCAGCTTCGAAGGTAAAAAAGATACCAGGCTCGATTACTTCGCACGGAGCACAGGCGGAAAGTTTTACGATGTACTGCATTCAAATGACTTTCCCTACCTGTACAACACAATAAAAGGATTCCGGGCTTCAGAGTATTTAATATTCTTTAATGATGTGTATGATCCTGCTCTCTCGAACTTCTACCTTGAAGCTGAAGTTGAGGTTGACTATAACGGAAGGGTGGGAAAGAACAGGCTGGGTTTGATTTATCCATAATTTTTTTATCAAGGAAGTTTATGAAATACGACAGGGAGAAAGAGGTAGAGTTTCTTATTGAACGTGAGCTCAAGCCAAACGGTATAACAGACGAGCGTGTGCTTGCCGCATTGTACAAGGTAAAAAGGGAGAAGTTTATTACTGAATCGCTTAGGGACAGGGCATACGGCAACTACCCTCTCCCGATAGGAGAAGGCCAGACCATCTCTCAACCCTATATCATAGGCCTTATGACACAGGCACTGGAAATAAAGTCATCAGACAAGATTCTTGAAATTGGAACAGGTTCAGGGTATCAGGCCGCGATACTGGCCGAGCTCTCCTCTGTTGTATACACGGTAGAGAGGATTGAAACTCTTTCTCTTAAGGCCAGGACTAATCTTTACAGCCAGGGCTACAATAATGTAATAATTATTTTAGGGGACGGGACCGCCGGACTTTCTGAATACGCGCCCTATGATAAGATAATGGTTACAGCGGCATCACCGGGTATTCCCGACTCCCTCATGTCCCAGTTAAAAAATGGAGGAAAAATGGTGATTCCTGTAGGGAGCCGCTTTGTTCAGGACCTTCAGCTTGTGGAAAAAGCACTAAACGGCAGGATCTATAAGAGCTCACTCTGCGGATGCAGGTTTGTGCCCTTAATCGGCAAGGAAGGGTGGGATGATTGAACCAT
>DAOVJS010000005.1 GCA_030673105.1 Spirochaetota bacterium | reverse complement strand
TTTACTCCCGGTGTATATAAACGTCAATGTCCAAAAAAAATCTTTATATTAAATCCAGCGACTAATTTACTCAATTTTTCTCATAAACCATCTCTCCACCCACAAAAGTAGCCAGCACCTCAGTTTCCCAGAGCTTCCCGGTTCCTTCTTTAAATATGTCCTTTGAGAGGTGAATAAGATCGGCAGACTTCCCTGCTTCAATGCTTCCTATATCTTTCTCCATTTCACATGCCATGGCCCCTCCCATTGTATAGGCATAAACAGCATCAGTCAGGGATATACTTTCCTTTGGATAAAACCTCAATTCAGGGCCTTCCTCAAACCCCTTCCTCTCCACCGCACAGTACAACCCGTGAAATGGATTAATCGTAAATTCAGGCGCGTTCGAGCTGATTGCTATTTTAGCTCCTGAAGCAACAAGGCTGCCGAGTCTTGATAAAAGATTCGAATCAGGCCCGAGGTGCTTAATTACGCGCGCTCTATTCACCGGAATCTGTATTGTATTCATTACAGCTATAACTCCGGTCAGAGAAAATTGTTCTACGTCTTTATCCTTTAAAAACTGTGCCTGTTCAATTCTCATGGGCAGTTTTGGCATCCCTACCTCATTCGATATCTTTTCGAAAACTCTCAGGGCTATCTCATTCGCCATGTCCCCGGCACAATGAACAGCCGCCCATATATAGTGCGAATAGTTTTTTTTCAGCAAGCTATACAGCTCTTTTTCATCCATAAGCAGCATCCCGTGGCTTTCACTTCCCCGGTAAGGTTTACTCATATAACCGGTTAGTGATGAAAAGGAGCCATCAATAATGACCGCAAGTCCGCCCAGTCTTAGATGCTCGCCGCCAAAAAGAGAGGTCATACCTATATCAGCGAGCCTTGCCGTCTCTCTGTCACCCATGGTAAAAACAACCATCCCCTTTAATCTTTTTTTTCTCATCAACTTCATCAGATTTATCATGGAGGAACTGGCAGCATCCGGAGAGTAATCACAGAATGTGGTTATTCCATGTGACAAAATCTTATTCATCCCTCTTTCAAGAGCAGTATCAACCTTTTTTACATTATCCAGAGGAATTTGCCCCGTTACAAGTCCAACAGCCCTTCCATGAAGTATCCCGTTCGGTTGATTGTACACATCCTTTTCGATTGTGCCTCCAAGAGGGTCTTTTCTGGCTCCATCTATACCGGACTGTTCAAGGGCCATTGAATTGGTGATTGCAGAGCTCATATCCACGGTAAAGAGGATAAGAGGATTGTCCCGGGAAACAGAATCAAGGTCGCTTCTCGTCAGACTATCCATGAGCGACCTTTCCAGACCCCCTGCTGACAGCCACTCCCCTTCTTTCTTTTTAGACAGCACCTCCTGTACACTATCCATAAGATCATTTTTATGCCGGACTGAGGATAGATCCATGTCCCTGAAAAGAAGGGAAAAATTTTTCAGGTGCAGATGCGCATCAACAAAACCGGGCAAAATACAACCACCATTAATCTCAACCAGTTCCGCACCTGGAGATAAATTATGAGCTTCTTCCCTGTTCTCTGCGGTATATTTAATTGTGTCGCCTTCAATAACCACAGCTTCAATAACGCTTCTTTCAGCATCCATAGTATAGAAAGGGACGCCATAAAATAATTTAGTGTTCATTTATAAAACCTCACTCGCTGCAAGCTTTTTACTCTCAAGTTACTACTTTATATATCGAAAATTATAAATGATATTATGAGAACTTATGGAGGAAAAATTTTGCAGAAAAAAAAATTAAAGACAAATCCCCACATTATTAAGCTTCAAACCATAGATTTCTGGTACTGGAGCCGGTATTTTATAGACATATACCCGGACTGTCCTTACAAATGCAGCTACTGCAATACTCAGAAAAAATCGTCTTTTAACGGACTTGACTTTATGGAGGGGCTTCCCATTAATAAAGAGGTAATCGGACTCGGTCTTTTTAGTGACATCTATCACCCTGAACACCGGAAAAATGAATTTACAAAAAGCATGCTCGAGCTTTTAGCTAAAAACCACTACCCTGTTAATATTATTACAAAATCTGACGCGATAATCGATGATCTGGAGATTCTTAAAAACCTGTCTGATAGAGATCACCTGCGCGTTACATTTACTCTTTTAACAATGGATGAAGCCCTTTCTTTAAAGCTTGAAGGATGCTCCCCGCTGCCTGCCGAAAGGTTAAACGCACTAAAAACTCTGAGAAAGGAGGGTATACCCTGTGGAGTGGCAATTACTCCAATCATCCCCTGCGTGAATGACGATGAAGAATCGATTTCTCACATTGTGCATGAATCAAAAAAAATGGGGGCAAACTGGATTCTTTTTTCAGGGTTCAATCCTGTAGACTCTTTTTTAAATAACCCCCTCTGGAAAAAAACAGCCGAGATCCATACTGATCAAAAAATACTAAAAACCCAATACCGAAAAATAAAAAAGTTTATATTAAGACTTCTAATCAGAGAAAATTTGCCGCTGCGCGTTCCAAGGATTACCTTAAAGTCATTTGAGCATAACTATTATTCACAGATTGTAAGTGAGTACCTTTTTAATATATCTTATCTCTTTGAACTGATGGATCGTGAAATAGAGATGCTGCGATACAGGAGAGCCGCGTACAGGATTAATGGAATAATCGAATCTCTTAAATCCATTGTGCACCATAAAGAGCTTGGTTTCTTAAAAGGAATAAATCCTGAAATAGAGAACGTCATAGAAGAGATAATATTCAGTAATAGATCGACCCTGTACACGAACCTTTACAAAAAGATTGCATCAGAGGTTTAATATGCCTTCAAGGACAGCGAAAAACCGCATAAGAAACATTGGACTTATTGCTCACATCGACGCGGGTAAAACAACAACAACTGAAAGGATACTCTATTACTCCGGCCTGTCGCATAAAATTGGTGAAGTTGATGACGGGCAGGCGACCATGGACTGGATGGAACAGGAACAGGAACGGGGAATCACAATTACCGCCGCTTCCATTACCTGTTCGTGGAGATCGCACACAATAAATATTATCGATACACCCGGACATGTTGATTTCACAGCCGAAGTTGAAAGATCTCTCCGGGTGCTGGACGGAGCAATAGTAATTTTCGACGCTGTAAATGGTGTTGAACCTCAGAGTGAAACTGTATGGCACCAGGCTGATAAGTACAGGGTCCCGAGGCTTGCCTATATAAATAAAATGGACAGGATCGGGGCTGATTTCTGGGGAAGTGTTAAGATGATGGAGAAAAAGCTTGGGACAAGCCCCCTTATATTACAGATACCGATCGGCTCTGAAGAAAGTTTTGAAGGAGTCGTTGATCTTATTAAAATGCAGTCAATAAAGTGGAAAAAGGAGGATCTCGGCTCTGTCTTTGAATACGGTGAAATCCCTGACGATTTGAAGGATGACGCTGTTAAACACCGAAATGAACTGCTTGACAGGATCGCTGAAGAAGACGATGAGATGCTGGAGGAATACCTTGAAAGCGGAGACCTTGAGGAGCAGGCTATACTGAAACTAATCAAAATGACAACCGTAAAATATAAGCATGTCCCCGTATATTGCGGTGCGTCACTTAAAAATATTGGCGTTCAACCGGTTATGGACGGGATTGTGGATTTCCTGCCTTCTCCAATTGAAATACCTCCGGTCAAGGGAAAGAACCCAAAAACTGATAAGACAGAAGAGAGGATCTGTGATGATGGAGAGCCGTTTGCCGCACTTGCATATAAAATTCAAAGCGATTTACAGGCCGGACTGTTAACCTACGTCAGGGTGTACTCCGGGTCGATAAAAAATGGCGGGGTCATGTACAATGCAAGCAAGAAAAAGCGTGAAAGGGTAAGCAGAATAATACGGATGTATTCTCACAGAATGGAAAATGAAAATGAAGTTTTTGCGGGAGATATCTGTGTTATCGCCGGTTTGAAAAATACTACCACCGGTGATACACTGTGCAACGAAGGAAAACAGATCCTTCTTGAGAATCTTATTTTTCCTGACCCGGTAATCTCTATTGCAATAGAACCAAAGAGTTCCGGAGGAATGGACAAGCTTGAAAACTCACTTAAAAGGCTCTCCCGTGAAGACCCTACCTTTCTTGTTAAAAACGATGAAGAGACAGGTCAGATAATTATCTCCGGTATGGGAGAGCTCCACCTGGAAGTACTTACCACAAGACTTCTGAAAGAGTTCCACGTCCAGGCAAATGTTGGTAAACCTCAGGTTGCCTATCGGGAAACGATTACTCTTGATTCACGTTCTGAGATCAAATTCCAGAGGCAGATCGCTGGAAAAGATCATACAGGCCATGTTATCATCACCGTTCATCCTCTTGAACGGGGAAAGGGGAATCACTTCGAAAACAGGGTCGATGAGACCCTGATACCCGGGGAATATATTGAGAGTGTGAAAAAAGGTGTGCTTTATGCGATGGATAATGGAGTCACCGCCGGTTATCCTGTTATTGACGTTCTCGCAGTCCTTAAAGGGGGCTCTTTCAGCTCTTCTACCTCATCGGAAATCGGGTATACCGCGGCAGCTTCCCATGCCTTTGATGACGCGTGCTCAAAAGCGGGAGGCATACTGCTCGAACCTTACATGTTTATTGAAGTCACAACCCCTGAGGATTTTGTAGGTGATATTATCGGTGATCTTAACGCAAGAGGAGGCCGCATTAACAGCATAGAGAGCAGAAGGGCAGTTCAAAAGATCGATGCCATCCTCCCTCTCTCAAAAATGTTTGGCTACACAACCGATCTGAGGTCAATGAGCCAGGGAAGAGCGTCATTTACAATGGAATTCTACCACTTTGCTCAAAAGAGCTGAATAGAAAGTCACAGGAAGTTAGACCTGTGATTCCCCGATTAAACCTCAGCGTCCCTGCACAAAGCTATCTAACCTGACTTAACGTAGTCGTGAAAATGTTTCAGGTATATTTTTTCCCCTTTGGGGCACCGGTCGATGTATTCTATAAACTTAATGATATTATTAATTGTATTTTTTGATATATGATGCTCCATCCTGCAGGAATCTCTTTCCGCGTTGTTTTCTTCAACAGCCAGTACATCTTTTAAGAATTTTTTTAGGATATCATGCCTCTTTCTTACCTGGTGCGCCACTCCCTGTCCCTGTTCAGTGAGCTCGACATAGCCGTATTTCTCATATTTCACAAGGCCTTTTTTCGCAAGCACACCAAGCGCGGAGGAAACGCTGGGCATTTTCACCTTGAGGGCGCTGGCAATGTTTTTAACCCTCACTGCCTTTAGCCTATCCTCAAGCTGGCTTATTGTTTCAACATAATCCTCCATGCTCTCAGAAAGTTCAAATTGATCTCCTGAAATGTCTTTGCTGTGCCCCTCAGATAAATTGAGTTTTATCATATTTCCCTCATTCATGTAATGAACGTCGTTAAAAACCCTCCGATTCTGACAATTAGGAATGCCATAATCCAGGCAAGGGTTATCTGGTAGAAAATGCTGAAAAATGTCCATTTAAAGGATTTTGTCTCCTGTTTTACGGCCATTATCGATGCCAGACAGGGAGTATAGATGAGGACGAATACAAGAAAAGCATAGGCTGTTACCGGTGTCAATCCTGATTTCTCCCGTAAAAAGTAGCTCAGCTCCTGTCCTTTCTCATTTCCCCCTGAGCTGTAAAGCACCCCCATGGTTGAAACTATCACCTCTTTTGCAAAAAAACCTGTAATGAGCGCCACACCTTCCCTCCAGCTGAACCCCAGGGGCTTAAAAAAAGGTTCTACCGCCCTGCCCATTCTTCCGATAAATGAAAAGGCTATTGCCTCCTGAGTTTTTGCCCGTTCAATACTCTGGATCCCGGCATCTTTCTCCTTAAGAAGTTTCTCTTTTTGCTGATCGTACCTCTCAGAACCTAACACAAGGTTCTTCAACTCATATGTATAGTGTTCGCTAATTTTTTTCTTTTCCAGCTCATAATCGGTTGAATACTCTTTCTTTTCAGGAAAAAAGCCTAAAAACCATATTACAATAGAACCGACCAGGATAACTGTCCCCATTTTTCTGATAAAAATAACCGCTCTTTCCCACATATGTATTAATACAGACTTCATTGTGGGAATCCTGTACGGGGGCAGCTCCATAACGAAAGGCGCAGTTTCACCACGAAACAGAGTCTTTCTGAATAACCTTCCGATAACCATGGCAAGTATAATTCCCATTATATATAAGGAAAATATCATATTTCCGGCATTTGTACCGAAGAAAGCCCCCGCGACCAGCACATAAACCGGAAGCCTTGCGCTACAGCTCATAAGCGGATTAATCAGTATTGTAAGAATCCTGTCCTTCTCATTTTCCAGGGTCCGGGTTGACATTATCGCCGGGACGTTGCAGCCAAAGCCCATAATCATCGATATAAACGATTTCCCGTGCAGGCCAATCAGGTGCATTATTCTGTCCGTAACAAAGGCGGCTCGGGCCATGTACCCGGTATCCTCAAACAGCGATATCATGAGGAACAGAAGAAGAATGTTTGGTAAAAAAATAGCCACACCGCCGACTCCGCTTATGATTCCATCTATGAGGAGGCTCTTAAAAAATCCGTCCGGCATAATATAGGATATTCCCATGCTGATGAAATTAATTACTGAATCAATCCAGCCCATCGGATAGGAACCGACTTTAAAGGTCACCTGAAACATGACCCATATAAAAAAGACAAGAATCGGGATCCCGATAAACCTATTTGTTATTATCTTATCTATTTTTTGTGAAATATCGACTCTTTCCTTAATTTTTAGTGTTACACACTCCCGGAGCAGCCCGCTGATAAAGCCATATCTCTGATCTGCTATAAGATGTTCCGGTTCATCATCAAAAACCTTTCCCAAATGATTTCGTGACTTTTCCGCCTGCT
Organism: Spirochaetota bacterium; assembly: GCA_030673105.1. Lineage (GTDB taxonomy): Bacteria > Spirochaetota > B62-G9 > B62-G9 > DRHN01 > DRHN01. Next base: position 30,153 of record DAOVJS010000005.1, on the reverse strand, counting down.
TTATAATCGAAGATGATTGATTTGACTCTTTTTCCAGTTTTTCTATGACATCCGGATCATTTTCAACCAGTTTTACCGCCAGCCATCTTGTTGAATAGTGTAAAGGTATGTTTTTATCCGCTCTTATTTTTGATTGTATCTTTTTAATCTCTTCTTCAAGCTCATTTCCATAGGAGACATGGATATGTCTCGACTTTGTCTCCTCACCTTCATAAATATGGATTACCGCGTCAAGAATGTCCTTAACCCCTATCCCTTTATTACCAACTGTGAAGATGACCGGCCCGCTAAGAAGGCTCCCAAGTTTATCCCTTTCTATAATAACGCCCATTTTTTCAGCCATGTCGGCCATATTTAGAACAAATATAAAATTTCCCCTCATTTCAATCATCTGGACCGCGAGGTACAGGTTGCGCTCAAGATTACCCGCATCAATTATGTCTATTATCACATCAGGTTTCTCATTAACAATAAAGTTTCGCGCAATAATCTCCTCGAGAGAATAGGCTGACAAACTGTATGTACCGGGCAAATCTACGAAAACGATGCTGTATCCCCCGTACTTAACTCTCCCCTCTTTCTTTTCCACAGTCACACCGCCCCAGTTCCCGACCTTCTGCCTCGACCCGGTCAGCTCATTAAAAATAGTGGTTTTACCGGAATTGGGATTTCCACCTATGGCCACAACGATCTTTTTCAGGTCATTCTCACTTCTGCCCCGCATGTATCTTCCTTATTTATGTAATTTCCCTTTTTAAAACCGGGGCTCACTCATAATTATGTTTTCCGCCTCGTTTCTTCTAAGACTAACATGGTAGCTTTTAATAATGATCTCAATAGGATCTCGAAGCGGGGCGTACTTTTCAACAAATATCTCCACCCCTCTGATAAACCCCATCTCAAGAATGCGCTTCTTAAACTTGCCCCCTCCTTTAACATCAATAATTTTCCCCTTCTGACCTTCTTTGTAATCCCTCAAAGAGTATTTCTTCTCTTCCATGCAGTCTTCCTCTGCTTTCCTCACGTAAATCCTTGACGCCACTCCTCTCCCCAGTCCAAAATGGCCTCCCTTGATAGAGAGTCTAAGAGGGCCTCCACCCGTAGCAGAGTTAAGTACTTCCAGCCCTGCGCCGGAATAGATTCCCAAATCCGTAAGTTTCCTTACAAACCCTCTTCCACCGCCAAGTGACACAACTATATAACGCCCTTTTTCTACTTTATCCAGGCCGGAAATATGTTTCTCATCAGTCATGGTTTACTATAGCACCCGAACAGTAAAATTTCTTGAAACTTAAAAAGCTCACATAAATTAGACATGTCTAACAAAGTAATAAATATCTAATTCTGGTAGAAAAATCAACCTTATTTGTATATTTATTCACTTTCACCAAGAATTATTTGAAAATCACAGAACTTTGTAATAAAATTAAAGTAAGAAAAATATAAGTTTAAGGAGACACCGATGAAAAAGACAATTACTTATTTATTTATAACCATTTGCCTTTTCGCATTTACAGCCTCATTTCTCTTCTCTCAGGAAGATACGGAGAAAGCAACCCTGAGAACTCTTCCCGTAGACTGGTATGCCTATTCCGGCGCTGGTGTTAAACTTCAGTACAGAAACTTCAATAACATACCTAAAATTGTTTACATTCCGATTAGTTTTGAAAAGAAGCTCTTCCGTTATGTCGAGTCTCCAAAGGATTTCGGCGACCTTCAGGGAATTCCATTGCTTCTGGTGCACATGAAGGGACAGGAGATTCTTTTTGTGGACCTTTATACACGGTATATGAAAAAAGACTGCCTTATATCAGATTTCAACCAGGAGGATCTTGAAAATTTCAAGATTGCCGAAGAAAAGGGAAGTATTGAACTAATATTCCAGTAATTCTCGTTCATGTTGCCGATCAGTGTTTGGAAACAATCAGAGGCCTGGTAAATGCACAATAACTACATATATATTCTCTGGACCTTCGCTGATCTCAGCCTCCTGTTGGTCGGATTCACTTTCTGGGGAAAGAATGGTATTATTGCCATAATCGCGTCAAACATTGTAATGATGAACATCTTTGTCTTAAAAGGTATGGTCCTTTTCGGACTCGACGCAACAGGCGGTAATGTTTTATACGCATCTATATTTTTGGGCACTGATATTATTTCTGAATACTACGGTAAAAAAGAGGCGAGGAAGGCCGTTTTTATCGGTTTTTATATCTCACTCTTTTTCCTTATTGCCAGTCGATTCATACTCGTCTATAAACCTGCGCCATGGGATCTCTTTCACGGTGCTATGAACCAGCTGTTTACACCTGTGTGGAGAATAACAGCGGCCTCAATGGCAGCCTACATACTTTCGCAGAACTTTGATGTTGTGAGTTATGACTGGCTGAAAAAGAAGTTCCCAAAACATATGTGGATAAGAAACAACGGCTCTACATGGGTATCCCAGATAATTGATACCGCTGTTTTTTGTACCCTTGCCTTTGCCGGTGTATACGAAACAAAAATCATATCAGAGATAATCCTATCCACATATATACTTAAAATAATCGTTGCAGCTATTGATACACCATTCATTTATATGACAAAGTTTATCGTCCGCAAAAGGCCATCATTAGCCGGTAATACCAATTAAAGTTTTTACTCGGGATGCATAATCTCGCTTTTTCCGAGCTTTGATACAAAACCTGTATGCCCCTTTCCTGAGGAGCCAAAAAGCCTGATCAAGCAGCGAACCCTGCTTTTCAGTGCGGTTTTCGCAGGCAGAAAAATCTTTCTGACATCCTTTTCCCCCGGGTTATTCTCCATTTCTTTTCGAACCATGTCAATGAAAGTAATCTGCAGCTCGGTTGAAACATTAATTTTGGATATACCATATCTTAAGGCGTCTTCTATGGTCCCCTCATTTTTTCCAGGCCTAATACCTGAGGCCTCCGCATCTTTCATCGTTTTAATAACCCCCGATGATCCATGAAGAACAAGAGGAATATTTGTCCTTGAAGAAATCTCATCAAGAAGTCGAATATTCAGGGGCTGTGTTCCGGCTTTCATTCCATGGATGCTTCCGCAGGCAACGGCAAGAGAATCGCATCCGGTCAGTTGCACAAACTCTTCCGCATTCTTAGGATCTGCAAACAACTTTTCAACCATTTTCTGTACACTTTCCGGCAGTCGCGCGGAGTAATTAAATTTTTTTCCTATTATTTCCCAAAAATCATCGATTCTTGGTATTTTTCCCAGTTCCGCCTCTACCGGAACATCACATGCATGTGCCATATCTACTATCATCTTTGTTATACGAACATTTTCCTCGAAGGCCTCCTGCGATTGAACCTTTTTGTAAATCACTTCAAATGACGGTTTATTATCGCCCGACATCTTTTTACAGGCATCAAGCATCCCCTCTGTCCCGTCATACATGAGCGACGTGAAGCCCGCGCGCAAACAGCGCACATTCTGATAGAAATCAGTACCATGGTCCAGGTGGAGCACCACCGGCACACTCGCAAGTTCTGCTCCTGTCTTTACCAGGTTTGCGGCGAACTCGAGACCGGCATACTTCAGAGTCCCCTGACTTACCTGAAGAATGACAGGGGCCTTTTCCTCTTCCGCAGCCTCGATAATCGCCTGGACCATTTCCATGTTGTTCGCATTGAAGGCCCCTATTCCAAAGTGCTCCCTGTGCGCTTTCAGGAGAAGTTCTTTACTCGATACCAGCGGCATCCTCTACTCCATAAATTAATGAACCCGGCATCTTTTAAAAAGAATATTCTGTCATGAAATATATACTTAAATCATTATGTAATTTCTCGTAAAAATCAATATTAAACTTGAATTTTGTCCCAAGGGTAAGTTTTTTCATAACGTCTTTTACAAATATAAATGAACCCGCTAAACCATTCCCCTTCAAAGAGGGCGGCATAAAATGCCAGTTGTAGAGCGTGCGCTCATAGGGATACAGATACGAAAATCTGTCGTCATCGGTGCTGTAATACATAAGCCGAAATGATGCATCATATTCAGCGTTATTAAAAAAGACCATCGCCGAAAGCCCGGTTCCGGATTTAAGCCTCTCTCCGGCAGGGCTGCCAAGCCTGCTCTCTAAAGTCAGCGTGATATAATCATCTTCAGTAAACAGGTGCTTAAGGGAGGCCTTCGATGGAATCCTGTAAGACATCGCTTTAGGGGCATAATAGTGGTTATCAATAGCCTCAAAACTCTGTTTCAGTTTCAGGGTCATGGTTTTACCGAGGGGATACTCAAGCCTGTAACTGTAGGATAACCCGGTCTCTTCATACCCGGGATTGTCTTCCTCATAGATTTCATGATAAACATATATCCAGCTACTGAACCTTTTGGAGCTCTTTGTGAAGTTAACACCGAACAATCCGCAGGCAAAATTATTCGACCCGTCCGGAAACTCGAGAGCATGGGGATTAATGAGATTCGGCGGCAGATAAGCCCCCCATAGAATTAATCCGACATTTCCAATCTTTTCCCGCACACCACCTGAGAAACCGAAAGCAGATGAATAACCGCCGTTAAACTCCGGGTAGTATGAAAGCTTCCTGTAAAAAGTTCCGGCGATTTCTCCAAAAAGCTCAACATTCCTGTATAATTTAAAGTATATATTGGATGAAAGCAGATCTTTTCCCCTGTAGTAATGTCCGGTCTTATCACCTTCATTAGAATCAAAATTGTAGTAGGGATCTATGAGCCTGTTGAAATGAGTGTATGCGGCCGTAGCCCCCGCCTTAAATCGATCCCACCTGGCAGAAACATTTACCCCGGCCATGTACTCGGAAAGATTGTTCCTCTTCAACCTGGCACTAACACTCTCATAGTCAGGCTCATTCCTGATCGAAGACAAAAGCCTTGTTTTGCTGGAATAACTTTCCGGGAAGGGGTCCTCTATTCCGGTAAAATCCCCATCAACATCCTCTCCATTCAGTTCTCCGTCCCAATCGTTGTCATTGTATTTGTAATAGTCACTCTCCCCTGCCGAACAGTCAAACCGGTTCCACGATATAAAAGGCCTGAAATACATATTCCGGCGCTCATACTCCAGAGCAACTCCTTCGAGCAGAACCGCCTTTGATGTTGTACCTTTGGGATATATGCCGTCCCTGTACCTTGCAACATCATAGTAGGGATTGGAAAGAAACAGAGGGAAAACACTCCCAAACAACAGGCCCTGGCCAAACAGGGGGGTGTAATTGCCAATTATTATTTTATTAAACCGGAAATAATCCTTTAAATATACATAGTAACTCCCTTTTTCATAGAGACCTCCGTCTGTGCTTTTAAAATACCCTACAGGATAGTATCCCGGCTCCCCGTAACCTTTAAAGAAGGCCAGATGGACAGCTATGTTATTATACGGGTTATAATGAAAGGCATAGGAAAGATAGAGATTTTTATAGCTTATGGGGCCGCCGGAGCGGTAATAGCTTCTTACCCTCACATAGTTATTGCCCTGATACCCATAAAGAGTTAATATATTTAACAGGAACACCATTAGGGGGAAAACATATCTTTTCAGTACTTTCACATTTTTTTCCTTTAAGTTATTCCTGTCAAAAAAATTTCAATTCAGGCTGTCCCTTAACATATAAAACAGCTCTTTAGTCACAATGCACTGTGTAATATATTGTATCAAATTTAAATTCTGTATGTATGGGACAGCCTAATATGAGGTTGTGAGAAAATCTCAATTATTGTAGTCCGTAATGTACATGAATTCAAGTTTATTTTTTTAGCACTCTTGACATTTTCAAAAATTACGGTATAATTAGATGATTACTATCCACGGAGGTAAATAAAATGAAACACAAACGATTAAAACCAGCTTATTTTGTATTATTGTTAGTTTTCTTTCTACTTGTTCCTTCTCTTATCGCTTATGCTGGCGGATCCAAAGCACTTCAGGCCAAGCTTGATGAATGTAGTGACGAAAAAGATAAACTTGAAGCACAGGTCTCACAACTCGAATCAGATAATCAAAGTTTAAAATCACAGTTAGAATCACTTGAGGCCCGGAAGGCGGCTCTTGAAAGTAAAATCGCTCAACTTGAAGGCCGGATTGCTGAAAAAGAGGGGCAGATAGAAGCTATTGAACAAGAAGCACCGGATCCAAGTATAGTTTCGGTGACAAAAGAACAAATTCAGCAAGTAGAGGCTGAAATCATTGAATTAAAGATGAAAAAAGGCGAACTGGAAGAAAGCATCCAGCAGATCAACAGAGAAATTGCTCAGTTAAAATCAGAAAATTATACCCTGAAATCCGAAAATCAAACATTGAAATCTGAAAATCATACCCTTGAATCTGAGAATCACACGTTACAGGTTAACAATACCATGCTCTCCACCCGGATTCAGCAAATAACAGAGGAAAAAGAAGAACTGGAAATGGCTTTACGTGTATATGAAGGAATCCAGAAAGAAAGTATGCAGCTTATGGAGTTTGCCATTATGAGGATCCATGAACTGCTCCGTGAAGAGATACGCACGGGTAAAGTTCGAGTTTTTAAAGGTCAATATGGAATCGTTCTGGATGTAGTAAGTGAGTATATGTTTGAAACTGGCAGTGTTGAAATAAACTATAGCAGCAAAATTATTTTAAGCAAAATAGCCATCCTCCTCAATGAGCTGGACGGTTATTTCATCGGAGTTCTTGGCAATGCCGACAGCAAGCCAATAATCACTCCTTCACTCAAAGAGAAATATTCTACAAACTGGGAGCTTGCGAGTGCAAGGGGCGCTACAGTAACCAGGTATCTCCTGGAGAAAAGTAAAATAAGCCCATCAAGAATGGTTGCAATGGGTCTGGGAGAATTCTGGCCAATCGATGATAATGATTCCGAGAAAGGAAGGGGAAATAACAGAAGGGTTGATATTATTCTCCTGCCTGTTGATGTGGTCGCGGCTATTGTAGTAGGAGCCGAGATAAAGTGAGGTTTTTCACTCACCTCTATGCGTGTATCCGGTTTAAAAACAAACTCCCCTGCTGCCCGGGGCTGCCAGCCTGCGGGCAGCGTATCATCTGATGAAAAAAACAGCAATAAAATGTCTGAAACGATAATTGTTATTGATCTCGAGACAACCGGTCTCTACCCCGGAAGGGGAGACATGATTATAGAAATAGCCGCACTTCCTGTCAGAGATGAAGAAATAAAAACAGATGAAGCATTCGTTAAGTTTGTTAACCCCGAAAAGAGTATCCCGCCTGACATTACAAAGATAAACCACATTACAGATGAAATGGTTATAAATGCGGAAACTATTGAGACAGTACTGCCTGATTTTCTTAAATATATACAGAACTACCCGCTTGCAGCGCATAACGCATCCTTTGATACAGGTTTCCTCCGTTATTTCATAGATAAGCTAGGTTTTAAGAGGATGGAAAATAGAATAATTGATACTCTGGAGCTCTCAAAGGAGCTGTTTATGAATGAAAAACATCACAACCTGGACGCAGTTTTAAAAAGGCTTGGAATACACTATGATAAAGAGACGAGACACAGGTCACTGACAGACACATCTCTCACCGCTCTTGCACTTGTTAAAATGAGAAAGATGCTTAAACATCGTTCAGGCAATTAAAACAAAAAGCCGGTTGACAAATACCAGCTATTTTATTAATATAAAAGTACTTATTTTGTAACTTTGGTAAGGTAATTTTTCCGGACTTTCAATTAAGGAGGTAACGGATGATACGAATATCCACAAAAGGGCGTTACGGAGCACGCTTCATGCTGGAGCTTGCAGTGAATTACGATCAGGGTCCCATGTTATTGAAGGAGATTGCAAAAAGGCAGGAATTATCAGAGGGATATCTTCAACATATCGTTGATGCTCTGAAGGGGTCTGGCTTAATACATTCAAACCGGGTAGGACACGGAGGATATACACTCGCAAAAATTCCCTCAGAAATCACAATGCTTGATATTCTGAATTCTCTGGAAGGGAGAATACATCTTGTAGAATGTGTCGATAAACCAGAAGTCTGCCACAGGGCTGACACCTGTGTGACCCGGGATATATGGGACACGCTCGGTTCACAGCTTGCTCAAACCTTAAAAACAATTACTCTTGAATCTTTGGTCAAAAAACACAATAAGAAAAGCAAATACAATCTTGAATATGAAATTTGAGAGGGAATGCTCTTTCTCAAACTTCTGACATTCGCCTGCCCGATAAAAAAAACCTTAATAGAAAGGCTCTTTTAATGAGGCTCGAAAGGGAATCAGGAAGTATGAGGAGAATATACCTGGATTATGCAGCCACAACTCCAACGGATCAGTTAGTTATAAAAGAGATGCTGCCTTACTTTTTTGAAAGGTTCGGTAATCCATCGAGTTTTCACAGCCACGGACAGGAGGCAGGGAAAGCAATTGAAGACTCACGAAGAAAGGTAGCACTTATGCTGGGGGCAACCCCTGACGAAATAATATTTACAGGCGGGGGAACCGAGAGCAACAATTTTGCTGTTAAAGGTACAGCATTTAAAAACATGCCGCTGGGGAATCATATCATTACCTCTGCCATTGAGCACCATTCAGTTTTAAACTCCTGTAAATTTCTTGAAAAACAGGGATTTAGTGTTACCGTCATTCCGGTTGATAGATATGGAATGGTTGATCCAAACAGCATAAAAAAAGCTATTACAAATAACACAATTCTCATCTCTATCATGCATGCCAATAATGAAATCGGTACAATTGAGCCGGTATCAGAAATTGGTAAAATTGCAAAAGAGAGGAATATTTGTTTTCACATAGATGCTGTCCAGACGTTCGGGCATATACCTGTAAACGTTGATAAACTGGGCGTCGATCTTCTCAGCGCATCCGCACATAAATTCTATGGCCCTAAAGGAGTGGGCTTTATTTATATACGAAAGGGAACAGAAATTACCTCCTTTATGCACGGCGGTGAACAGGAGAACGCCCGCAGGGCTTCCACACATAACGTTGCAGGCATTGTTGGACTCGGCAGGGCGGTGGTGCTCGCTCAAGAAGAAATGGATGAAGAAATTAAGAGGATGACACGCCTTCGGGATAAATTGATTGAAGGAATTCTAAACTCTGTTGAAAACTCCGAACTTAACGGCCACCCTTATAGAAGGCTGCCGAACAATATAAATATTTCAATAAGATATGTAGAGGGGGAATCTATGCTTTTGAGTATGGACCTCGCTGGGATCTCCTGCTCTGCCGGCCCGGCATGCAGCTCTTCCGCACTTGAACCCTCCCATGTTCTCCTGGCCCTGGGGAAAAGCCATTTTAACGCTCATGAATCAATTCGTTTATCTCTTGGTAAATACACTGAAAACAGGGATATTGATGCAGTGCTGAATATACTGCCAGGGATTGTTAAACGGCTCAGATCAACCTCAATGGCGCGTAACAGCGAAACATGATGGGCAAAATATAATGAAGAAAACAGTTCTGGTTGCAATGAGCGGGGGTGTGGATTCATCTGTCACAGCCCTTCTCCTCATGAGAGAAGGCTATAAAGTGGTGGGAATCACCATGCAGCTTCTTCCAAAAAACAGTGGAATTGACGGGCCTGACACATGCTGCGGGCTAAGAAATATTGAAGATGCAAAGCATGTGGCATCTCTTTTGAATATACCGCACTATGTCCTGAATATGAGGTCACACTTTCAGGAGAGTGTTATCAATAACTTTCTGAAAGAATATAAAATGGGGAGAACTCCAAATCCCTGTATTAGATGCAACCAGTTTCTAAAGTTTGGTATTCTTAAAAAAAAGGCGGAAGAGGTCGGGGCAGAATACACAGCAACAGGTCATTACGCGCGCATTGAATATGACAGTGCGAGCGGCAGATATACCCTGAAAAGAGGAATTGACCTGAGCAAAGATCAATCATATTTTCTCTATGTAATGAACCAGAATCAATTAAAACATACTCTAATGCCCCTTGGATATCACACAAAAGCAAATGTGAGGGAAATCGCGAAAAAAAATGGTCTTCCTGTCTACTCAAAGCCTGAATCCCAGGAAATCTGTTTCATAAAGGGAAATAACTACAGGAAATACTTTAAGGAGACCGGTATAAATCCTGGAGCTCCCGGCCCGATTTATGATAAAGAGGGAAACCTGCTGGGCACGCACACAGGTATCATGAACTACACAATAGGCCAGAGAAGAGGACTTGGAATCTCAGCTCCGACACCTTTCTATGTCACAAAAATCGACAGGGAGAGCAATTCTATTTTTGTGGGTAAAAGGGAGGATGTTTACCGCATGGAACTCACAGCCGGTGATGTTAGCTGGACCTCTGAAAGAGTTGAAAAACCGGTAAGACTGTATGCCAAGATTCGTTCACTCCATACTGCGGCTGAAGCGGCCCTGACACCTCTTGAGACGGGGGCCGTGCATCTAATTTTTAAAAAACCCCAGTGGGCCATAACACCGGGCCAGGCAGCTGTATTTTACATAGGTGATAAAGTTATCGGAGGAGGTACAATTACATATGGAGCATAGATCGTCAAAAGCCAGAGTTGTTGCGGTCTGTATAAGCGAAAATCGCGGCACAAAAAAAAGCAGCATCCGGCAGGGACGCCTTAAGGAAAATTTCGGCCTTGTTGGAGACGCTCATGCCGACAGCAATTCACATCGCCAGGTAAGCCTCCTGGCAATCGAAAGTGTAAAAAAAATGGAGGAAAAAGGATTAAAAGCTGTTCCCGGCATATTTGCAGAAAATATCACGACAGAGGGAATAGAATTGCTGTCTATGAAACCGGGATCGAAAATATCGATCGGGGAAAAAGCTGTACTGGAAATTACCCAGATTGGGAAAAAGTGCCATTCAGGGTGCGAGATTTTTACACAAATAGGCGACTGTATCATGCCGCGTGAAGGGCTTTTTGCCCGGGTTATCTGCGGAGGGATGGTTAAAAAAAATGATACCATAAATATTCTTACGGAACCATCCCTTAAAAACGATGCTGACTGATTAAATTAATGAAAAAAACAGAAACCCATCCAATAATAAGAATTAAAGGAGAAAGGAGAGAGCGCCTGGCCGATGAGGTAGTTACCGAAATACCCATCACTATTTTTGTTAATGACTTCGAATTAGCCACCATCCTGTGCACACCCGAAGACTTACTGGACCTTACAACCGGTTTTCTCTATTCGGAGATGCTCATAAAAAAAATTGACGATATTATTTTTATTGAAAACAACGAAAAAAAAGGCGTTGTAAGTGTTTCTATTAAGAAAAAAATCGACCCTTTAAAGAACCTGACGTATAAACGCTTAATAACACCGGGATGCTTTTATACCCGGTCATTGTTCAGTGTTTCAAGCACCAATACCCTGACAAAGATAGAATCATCTTTAAAAATAACCGGGAGAGAGATAGTACAAATCATCCGGGAAATGCAGCAAAGATCGGTACTATTCAGGAAAACAGGTGGAGTTCACACTTCTGCAATTTGCACCCGGGATAAGGTGCTTTTCTTCAGTGAGGATATTGGCAGACATAACGCAATGGACAAGGTTATCGGGCACTGTCTCCGTAAAGGCGTTTCAACCGATGATAAAGTAATAATAACAAGCGGAAGAGTTTCTTCGGCAGTTTTGCTAAAAATTGTAAGAGCCTCTATTCCCGTTCTCATTTCCCGCACTGCCCCCACCTCAGAGGCTGTCAAACTCGCAAAGGTGTTTGGTGTAACACTCATATGCTTTGCCAGGGGCAGCAGGTTTAATATTTACAGTAACGCGCGGAGGATAGTTTGATTATTTTAGGGAAAAACCCTGGAACTCGATATTTTACACCAGGCTTATTGAAGATTTACCTGATCATATATTTAATCCTTCTTTCCGGAGTGAACGCTTTTCCCACTGATTTCGCAGTACTGCGAAAAAGAAGTAAATCCGGAAGAGAAACAGCAGAGATATACGCTCTGCTTAAGGCCTATGGTGATCTTATTGAGAGAGTTAAAATAGTGGACGACGAGATAATCTTAACAGTCGGCGGGAAGGATATATATTACAAAGATGGAAAAATGCTATCAAAAGATAATCTGGCACACCACGCTGATTTTAATTCAATTTTTTATCAATACAGGCCGGGCCCTTTAAAAGAGATCCCCTCTCCGGTTGAGTTTCCCGCACACCGGGCAAGCGATTTCCTGGACGCTCTGATCGGACCTACAGAAGGTGTGATAAGGGCCTCGAGCAGGTGGGTTCCTTTCCTGGGACGCCGTGTATTTATACACCGGATATGCGTAGAACCGTTGAAAAAGGTCGAGGCACGTATCCAGGAATGTGCCGGATCATCAATAGAGGTTCAGGAATTCATTTCCCAAATATACATAGTATATTCAATGAAAAGGAAAACAATTGCAGGCACTGACAATCTGAGCTACCACTCTTACGGTCTGGCACTGGATCTTATTCCCAAAAGTTACAACGGCAAGAATGTATACTGGCGCTGGAGTTCAGTATTATACCCTGATTGGGAAAATATTCCATTATCCAGGAGATGGCATCCTCCCGATGAAGTCATACAGGCATTTGAAGAGAACGGTTTCGTCTGGGGCGGAAAGTGGTACTACTTCGATACAGTGCATTTCGAGTACAGGCCTGAAATACTCCATCTGAGTGAGACTTACTTTGATTTTGCGCTTACCTATGAAAAAAACTAACCTTTACGTTTAAGTCTCTTTCCCAGTGCCTGGGGAGAAATGCCAAGGAGGATCGCGGCAGTGGATCTGATCCCTTTCGCCCTCTTCATAGCTTCAGCAACAAGAATATCGCTGGCCTGAGCAATAGTGGGAAGCCTATCTTTAAAAATAATAAGCTCTTCTGTCTGTTTTTTCGAGAATACCTGCACATCTTTTCCCATAGCTTCCTTGAACGACTTCAGGGACAACATCTTTTCAGTTTGTTTACTTACCGCATCGAATATCATCGACCTCAGCTCCCTGATGTTTCCAGGGAAGTCATAAATCTCAAGAAGCGGAATTAGCTCCGGAGGGACCGCAAGCTTTTCCTTCGACAGCTTTTTCGATGCTTCTTCCATAAAATGACTCACCAGCAGGGGTAAATCCTTCTTCCTCTCCCGCAGGGGGGGGGTCTTTATCTCATGAGCCGACAGCCTGTAATACAGATCTTTTCGGAACTCACCCGACCCAACAGCCTCATTCAGATTCTTATTGGTCGAAACAACTATTCTGGCATCAGTCTTCATGGTCAAATCAGACCCCAGCGGATAATACTCACCGGTTTCAAGAAGCCTTATCAGCTTCACCTGGGATGAGGGGCTCAGATCTCCAATCTCATCAAGTAAAATCGTCCCACCTGACGCCTGCTGTAAAAACCCCTTTCTGGAGTCAGCTGCCCCTGTGTACGCACCCTTCCTGTGCCCAAAGAGGCTGTCTGAAAACATCGTGTCATCCAGCCCTGCCACATTTACAGCCACAAATGGCATTTCCGTCCTGCTCAGGTCATGAATTATCCTGGCTATCAGCTCCTTTCCAACTCCTGTCTCCCCGGATATCAAAACAGTTTCATCAGTCTTCGCTATAGATTCCACAAACATAAATATCGACTGCATCTTTCTGTTCTGGGTAATTATCCGCGAAAATGCTTCAGGGTTGCTCAGCCTGTCGCTCAAAAGCCTCTTCCTCAAGTCCCAGTACTCCCTCTTAAGCTCCCTCAGCTCTATGGCCCTGCTGACACCGCTCACAAGCCTGCTCTCCTCAACAGCTTTCACCATGTAATCAAACGCACCAGCCCTCATGCATTTCACAGCAATATCAATCTCATTAGTACCTGTAATTATGATTACCGGAACATGCGGAAAGTCGTCCCTTATCTGTGACAAAATATCTTCTCCGGATATATAGGGCATTCTCAAATCCAATATAACCACCTCAACCTCATTGCTGTGAAGAAGCCCCATCACCTCCCTGCTATCTGTTGTGCTTATGATGTTGTTGATTCCGTTTGACCTTAGCACGTTTAACTGGCTCTCCACAATATGCGCCTCATCATCAACTACCAAAACCGGATAATCCGGATATAGCTTTGAACTCATTTTAACTCCCCCTCAGGAAAACTTACAGTTGCAACCGTCCCTTTCCCCGGCTCAGATTGAAAGTGAAGAGTGCCTCCGTGCTCCTCGACAATACGCGAAGATATCGAAAGTCCGAGCCCGGTGCCGCCTGCCATTCTTTTGGTCGTGAAAAAAGGCTCCTTTATCCTTGAAAGGACTTCCTCCGACATCCCCTCCCCTTCATCCTTCACTTCCACCATGACCAGGCGCCTCCCCCTGTCATAGTAAGCCCCGATACTTACACCACTGCTTTTATCATGAAGCGACTGGCAGGCGTTCTGCAGAAGGTTCAGCAGAACCTGCTCTATCTTCTGCGCGCTGCCCCGCACTTTTGGCAGGTTCTCTTCAATCTGTACGGTAAAATTATCAGTGGATTTCTTGATGAATGGTGTCCCGAGCACTATGGCAGACTGCACCGTAACATTTATATCAACCAACTCTGAAATGTCCTCAGGCTCCAGCCTCGCAAACGACTTCAACTCGTTCACTATTACACCGATCCTCTTCGCGCACTCTTCAATCCGCTTAACAGTATCTTTTATGGTGTTTCGAAACTCAGAATATTCCAGACCCCCGATCCGAAACCCCTCTTCCTCCTTATCATACCTGTCAAGAACACTCAGTATATCAGGATAGGCTTTCAATAAAAGCGCTGTATTCAGCATGATCGAGTGATTGGGGTTGTTGATCTCATGAGCCACCCCCGCGGCAAGCTCCCCCATCATTGCAAGCCTGTCACTCCTCACAAGATGCTGCTGCTGTATCTCTGCCTGCTGCTTAACCTTCCTCTGCTCGGTTATGTCACGCTCCAGTATTGCAATCCTCGTTACCCTGTCCTCTGAATCAACAACGGGATATATCACATTATCGCTGACCTTTCCATCCTGCTCATCAACCACACGTATGGCCCTGCCGGAGCGAACAGCCCTTTTAACAAAACCTCTCCTGCGCTCGGCCACTTCATTCGGTAACATTTCCCACAGGCAGCGGCCAATTGCCTCCTCAGACTTAATACCGAGACTCCTGGCAGTCGTCCTGTTCATATTCAAAACCGTGCCCTCTGTGTCTATCAGCACCAGCGAGTCCTTCAAAGCATCAAGAAGCGACCTGGCCATCTCCTCGCTCCTGCGCAGCTCCTCCTCCACCTCCTTTCGCCTTTCTATGTCGCCTAAAAGTGATTGGTACAACCTGGCATTTTCCAGAGAGGTGGCTGCCTGAAACGCTATCAGTCTGACTATCTCCACCCTCTCTTCAGTAAATGCTCCGCCTGTCAGGTTGTTCTCAAGGTATATTATGCCTTTTACCTTTCCCTGATGGACTATAGGCGCGCAAAGAAGCGATTTAGGCCTGTTTTGAATTATATAAGGGTCGTTCTGAAAAAGCTCCTCCTCACCGGCTTCTTTCAGGATAATATTCTTTTTTGTTCTTATTACATAGTTGACTACGGCAAGGGACAACTTGCCGCTTTTTGTGACTTCGGCGTTCTGCAGGAGTCTAACATCCTCAATGTCAGTACCCCCTTCAGCCTCAATAAAGTACTTCTCCTTCTTCTCAAGTAACAATAACCCCCTCTCAGCACCGGAAACCTCAATGATTATCTTCATCATCTTTTCCAGCAGGAATTCCAGTACTATCTCCCCGGATATGACCCGCGATACTTTTAACACTGTAGTAAGATCGAGCTCCTCTGATCTGATCCCTTTTGAGTCATAGGTAAGAGCTGCAGCCTCTTTCCCTTTTATACCTGTTTCATAGGTCGAGGTAAGCAGTTTCCCGTATTTCTCCTCTAAATCTTTTGCCTTTGCGTACGCTCCCCATCTACTATAACAAAAGTGGGCCTCCTTCATGTAAGCCGCCGCTATCTTTTTCTTTTCACTTTTAAGATAGAACTTTGCAGCAAGCTCATTGGCCAGCGCCTCATCCTGGATATATTCGTTTGTTATCGCGCCTTTTATGGCCCGATCGTAATATTCCATGGCTTTCTGGTCTTTTCCAAGCACCCGTTCCCGCTCTGCTTCGACCAGCTGCCATTTATGAAGATAATTCATTGGAGCGTTTTCTGCCCCCTTCCTCATCATTTTCTGATAGGATGCTACTTCTTTTATATAGTGCTTTTGTTCAGCCTTCTTCAATTCAGGGTAAACAGCAAGGATGAGAAGAGAATAGAAGAACTGTATTTCAAGCACGAAGCCGAATTGGCCTCTTGTTTCATGATGTTTTTCTACTTCCTTAAAGTTTTCAATGGCCTCCCGGTAATCTTCAAACAGATAACAGAGCATGCACCTATGGAATCTTATACCGGCAATTGTATCAGTGTCGTTTGCGTCGATTAAAACCGGAAGCATTTCCTCTTCATTGAAACTTACACCGGTCAGGCAAGTTCTGTTTTCAGAAAGCCCGATTAAATTTAACGCCGACTGTCTTATCAGCATAATATTATGAAGGGGTTTTTCCTGTTTTATGTTTTTCAAAATTTTACTGTATTTTTCAGTTTCCAGACTCACTTTCTGCATATTTCTGCAGGTAAAAAACAGCTGCAAACAATATCCACGGATAGCATATGCTGCCCATTCTAAATCCCCTGTTTCCATCCCTCTTTGACACGCTTCGAGGAGGGGGTCCAATGCTTCTTTTAAATGAGCCTTCCATTTTTTAATCAGGACAAAAAATACATTATACATCTTTGCAGTAAGTTCCCGGGTGTAGCATTTTTTAAACAGATCCAGCGCGAAACTGCCAAACTGGTATCCTTGATTGATTTCTCCAATTAACCCCAGAAAGAGTCCGTACAGAGTATACGCGAAAGGGGAAATGTATGAGTTGCCGTATTTAACCGATAAAATGATCATTCTAAATGCTATGCTGGGAAACATTTCACGTATTGATCTATAAAAAGGGTTAAAAACGATCATTAATATGCGCATTGCGGCAAGTTTATACGGGTCGGTCATTTGAGGAAGTTTGTAAAGGTCATCTGTGCTTATTCCATGAAGTACTATTTTGGTTCTTATAAAACCGAGCAGAATACGTAATCTGCCGGGATTTCTTGGTAAAAATACACCTAACCGGTTCAATATCCCGGAGGCCGTATCAACCGCTTCTTGAAACCTGTTTTGCGCAATATGGGACTGTATTATTAGTTCGTATGCCTTTACCCTGTCTAAAAGTGTTCTTGCCTTCATTAATACAGTTCTATTCAGTTCTTCAGCATGTGAAAAATCGCTGCTCAGGAATGCCGCTTCAGCCCCCTCCAGGTGCAGTGAAAGCATCAATTCATAGTGATTCTGCCAGCTGTCTTCTGAAAGCAGTTCTATGCCCACGGTTATGTATCTCAAAGCTGATTCATATGCTATGGATGTCCTGGCTTTTTTACCTGCTGTCAGGTTCATACCGGCAAGCTCGAGCCGCTCTTCCTGATCTTTTATTTGAGCACGCCCTCTGTTTAAATGGTCCGTAATTTCACATATCATCTCGTCCATCCGCTCTTTCGCCGTGTCCTTTAACGAAAGTTTCCCAATTCTCAGATGTAAACGCTGTTTCTGTTTTAAGGAAAGGAGTGAATAGGCTGCCTGCTGGACCCGGTCATGAAGAAATTTAAAAGAAATTTTAGAAACCTCTAAACGGTTTTCGTCATTATCATAATGGATATATTTGTACTCTTCACTTAAAGACAAAACAAGGCCTTCGACTATACTTTCACGTAAATCCCCTAAAGTCTCAACTGGAGACTTCATATTTACCTCTGCCAGCCTCCCCAATGTGAAATGTTCCCCGATACAGGCGGCAAGTTTCAGCACCTTTTGCCCTGTCTTCGAGAGTCTTCGAATCTTATCTGCCAACAGCCTGACTATGTTATCCGCAATACCTGCTTTCAGGATTTCATCCAGATCCCATACCCAGCGTCCATTATGAAAATCAAAATAAGTATGGTTTTTCTGATAGAGTGTTTTCAGAAACTCATTCACAAAAAAGGGATTGCCGTTGGTCTTTTCGTATACTAAACGGGCAAGAGATCGGGACTCTTCCCTTTTGCACTTCATGGTATCAGTAATAATGTACTCCACATGCTCTTTGCTTAAAGGTTTCAAATCAACTATAAGCATCCTGTTATCAGATTCCTTGAGTTCATCCAGCAAATGCTGCATAGGATGAAAAGAATCCAATTCCATGTCCCTGTAAGCGCCCATTAATAGCAGGTATCTTATGTCAGGACTGCTTACTAATATTCGTAAAAGCTGCAAACTGGCAGGGTCTGCCCAATGCAGGTCATCAAGAAAAATAATCATAGGGTGTTCTTTTTCACTAAATGCACTCACAAAGTTTTGAAATACAGTATTAAAACGGTTATGGGATTCCGCGGAAGGAAGCTCTGGAGCAGGTTTCTGCTGTCCTATTATATGCTCCACCTGCGGGATCACATCAATGATAATCTGGCCATTGGGACCCACAGTTTTTAATATCTTCTCTTTCCATATCGCAACACTGTCCTTACTCTCCAGCAGTATCTGATCGATAAGCTCTTTGAAAGCCTGGATTAAGCCGATATAGGGGATGTTGCGCTGCAGCCTCCCGAACTTTCCGGAAATACAAAACCCCTTTTTGCGGACAATAGACTTGTGGAACTCCCGCACAAGCGAGGTCTTACCTATCCCTGCCTGACCTGCTATCAACACAAGAACCCTCTCTCCATCGCTCGCCAGATTGAAAGTCTCCTCCAGAGCGTATATCTCAGTCTCACGGCCGTATAATCTCTGAGAAACCTTGAATACAGGAGACCTGTCGTCTTTCCCCAGTTCAAAATCACCTATTCCGCCGAAGGACCTCAGTTCCGACAGACACCGCTCTAAATCCACTTTTAACCCGTATGTGCTTTGATACCTCTCTTCCGGTGCTTTGGCTAAAAGCTTCATTATAATTCTAGATACAGCCTCAGGAATCCTGCCATCCGCTTTGCGCGGCGGGACCGGTTTTTTAGCTATATGAGAATGGACTAGCTCGATAGTATCTTTTGCCTGAAAGGGAAGACCACCTGTCAGCATTTCATAGAACACAATACCAAGCGAATATAAGTCACTCCGGTAATCAATGGCCCTGTTCATGCGTCCGGTCTGCTCGGGCGACATGTATGCAAGAGTCCCTTCAATCACCTCCAGGCTGGAAATACTAAGTCGTTCCTCCGGATAAAATGAGGAAATGTCAAAATCAGTGAGCTTTATCTGCTCTGTGGCTGAATTGATGAGGATGTTCCGGGGATTTATGTCTTTGTGAATAATACTTTTTGCATGAATCTCTCCAAGGATCTCCGAAACCCGGATGGCTATCTTCAGAAACTGCGCTAACTCAATTTTCCCTGAATTGATAAGACCTGTTAATGGTTCACCACCAAAATCTTCAAGAATCAGGGCAGGGCTGTTGTTTTGCGTTATAAACTCAAGGGGCTTTACTACGCCTTTAATCCCCAGGTTTGTTGTGATCTCATATTCATGTCTTAGCCCTGCTATATCTTTTGCATCAGGATACTCTTTTTTTAGGGTTTTAATAATAACAGGGAAGGGTTTCGAAGCACCCTGCTTTCTAATCCCGCGGTATATGACTCTTCTCGAGTCTTCGTACAGTTTTTTTATGATTTTATAGCCCGATATTTCAACCATGTTCATACTCCAACCAAAATCGAGTAGGAGTTTTATGTTTATACATGTTTAACAGGCAGGTGTATTTGAAACATTTGAGATTATTCCTTTACCCTTGATATTAAATACTCAGAGTAATATTATTTAGTAAACATTATAGCTAATATTACTAAATATGCAAATTATTTATTTCAAACAGTTGATAATTGAGGTTGCCTGATCTACCTGAAGCAGGAGGTGTTGGAATGGAATGGTTAAGAATTTCCAATCTCGCCATTGGCTCGCTGCCAACCGGGGTTCTTGTATGGGTCCTTACTATTTTTCTTTTAAGCATCAAAAAGAAATCACTATCCACCTGGATGCTGATCGTGTACTTCGGCGTCCTTTCACTTCTTACTTTGTCATATATATTGAGGTATTCAATCTTATCGATCATTGTTTTACACACCGGGCAATTATCCAACTTGATAGTATTTGGCATTGTATCGTACATCCTTTTTGCCTACCTGTTTCAGGAAAATTTCCATCCCCTTGAATCTAAAATAGTTACCATTCTTTTCTCAGCAGCTGCTCTGTATGTTTATTTCTCAATTTTCCGGAGATACCCAGAGATGGAAAAGACCTATGATTTCAGTGCTCATTACTTTACTTTTGTTTACGGTTCCGGAGTCAGTATTGTGACCGGTCTTGGATATTTCTGGATAATCGTCATATTTCTTCGAAAAACAATTCTGACCTCAGAATATTCAGGACCGCTTACAACATGGGTTCAAAGGCCCTGCTCAATCAGGTATTTAACAGGCAGTTTATTAATTTCCCTGGTCAAAATGTTTCGTCCCAGGGGTAAAAAAGCGAAGAGTCACCACGCGTTCGCGCTGCTCACTTTAGCAACGTTTTCAATTTCTTTTCTTTATCTTTTAATGTCAGCCACAGTTATCAGCCGGGAAACTTACGGATATTTTTTCAACTCAGTGGGCCTTCTAACCACATTTGCCATATTCATCGTATACACCAACAATACATTCGAACCTTCAAGTTTCCGGTGGAAACTGGTGGGCCTTTCTTTTGCGCCGATAATGGTTATTCTGGGAATTGCCTGCAGCATCATCCTTTCTTTCGCGGACACATCCTTTGACAATCAGAGAGTACTTGAGGTGGAAAGCATCAAATCGATGCTGATTTCTCAGGAAACTTCAGATTTACCTCTCAATATTGTATATGTTGCCTCCCGCCCAAAGCGGGGAGGCCCCTACTCAAGTAATTATGGTCTTGAAAAGTCCAGCCTGGAAGACATTCAGGCCACAGATTTTATAGATAGTGATAAGAAAGAAAGAGATAAAGAGTTGTCTAAAACTGTAGATGCCCTCATTAAAAAAGATAAATATTTCAACAGCGAACAGGCCCGTATTATCGCCGGTAATGAAATCGACAGCCAGGTACCTCCGGAGCTGAAACGCCGTTTCCGGTATTTTCATTTATCTGACCCAAATTCCTTTTATATCCATTACGATTTCAGTTATGGAATCCGCCTCTATGAAATTGGTTACAGTTATAAATGGTACCGAAGAGAAATCCATAAAACCGCTCTCAAGCTTGTCTATATTATTATTGGAGCTACAATCCTTATATTAATTCTTTTCCCTGTATTTTTTTACAGGAATCTTTTCAAAATTGATCTCCATATATTTTAAAACATGAGACCTTTGTTTATAAAAAATCACCCTGACATTTCTATCTGCCATGCTTCAGATACCGGGTTATAGGTGATCAGTCCGGAAAACCCCTCTAAACTTTTATCCCGCAAAACATACGTATCTGTTGATTAGCTAATTGATGTGTAAAGAATTGTATAATTTCCCAGTAAATCGTTTAAAAAAGGTTTACAGGGGTTTGTTGCAGATATTTTTTGATTATCTTTTTTAATTCTTTATATATAAGTAAGTTAAATTTTTACAAATCATTGGCACGATAGTTGCTAATATTATATGTAAATGTAAACATGTCATAGACTTGTTAGAGTTTTTGAATATAAAATAATAAAAAGGTTGAAAAATGTCCTGCCTGTTGATTTATCAATTTACGGTAAGCTGTTTTGAATACTTGAAGTTCTTTTTAAAAACCTTGCAACTATCCAAAAATTTGATGCAATAGAAAAAAAAACATGCTAATATCTTCTTTAATGTTTCGAGTAGTAATTCTCAAATTATCTATATAAAGGGATAAATTCCTTGTATAAAAGGAGGAATGCCATGAAAAGATTATTTATCACAGTTATGAGTTTTTTAATTCTTGTTATCCCACTCACAGTCAGGGCTGCCAGGGAGACGGAAAATGCGGATCTTCCGGGTGCTCCGGTGGAAATCTACTGGGACACCGATGGAGTCCCCCATATTTACGCCGATACAATGGAGGATCTTCTATACGCCCAGGGTTACGTTCATGCCAAGGACCGTTTCTGGCAGATGGAGTTCTGGAGGCGCATAGGCTCCGGAAAGCTTGCCGAGCTTTTCGGGGAAGCCGTGCTTGGAATAGACATCTACATAAGAACCGTTGGATTCAGACAGATAGCAGAGCAGGAATATGCCATGTTTGATGAGGAAATCCATAAGTTTTTGGATGCCTATGCAGCAGGAGTCAATGCCTATATTTTAAACCGCAAACCTTCCCGGCTTGGCCTTGAGTTCAGGCTTTTAAAGATGCAGGGCCTGGATCTGGAAATCGAGCCCTGGACTCCGGTAAACACGCTCACATGGTTCAAGGTCATGACTGAAGACGCCGGTGGCAACATGCGAAAAGAGCTTTACACTATTGATATCATCAGGACCGTTGGTATTGAGCTTGCCAGGGATTATTTCCCGGAATACGATTATATAAATAAACCTGTTATTGTGAACGACAGTGAGATCTCCTTTTCAGGCAAAAATCAGGAAACCGAGGGCCTAGCTGCCCTGACGGATGAGGACATTTCCCTTCTTCTGAGTCTCAACACCGGTCTTGTGGGTGGCTTTGATCCTTATACTCCGATGGCGTTTGGAAAGGGAGAAGGTGTCGGGACAAACGCGTGGGTTTTGTCGGGCGAGCTGACATCCACCGGAAAACCTCTTTTAGCCAACGACCCGCACCTCGGGATCCAGATGCCCTCGATATGGTACGAGGTCGGCCTGCACAGCAAGACAGGCGGGGGGCCTGATGGCACTGAGCCTTTTAACTTACGCGGTTATTCCTTTGCAGGTATGCCCTGGATCATACTCGGGCACAACGACCGGATCGCCTGGGGGATGTCGTTCATGAGCGCGGACGTGCAGGACCTTTACATCGAAAGGATAAACCCTTACAACCCGAACCAGTATGAGGTTAACGGACGGTGGGTGGGCATGGATATCCGCAGGGAGGAGATCGTTGTCAAGGGGCAGGACGAGCCCTACGTTCTGCTGGTGCGCAGCACACGGCACGGGCCGATCGTAACGGACCACGGGTCGTTGATGAGTGCAAACAGCTTTGACATAGTCCCCCAGAAAAGTTTTCCCGAAAATCTCGAGCTCACCGAGCTGTCGCTGCACTGGGCAGCCCTTCAGCCGTTTGAGATCCCCAAAATGCTTCTTTTGTTAAGCCGGGCCCAAAACTTTGAAGAATTTCGTGAAGCCATGACCTATTTCTCAGCCCCGAACATACAGATGACTTACGCCGATGTTGAAGGCAACATAGGATTTCAGGCAGTGGGCCTTATCCCCGTCAGGCCCAGAAGCAGCGGCCTTTTTCCCGTGCCCGGGTGGACTGATGAGAATGAATGGTCAGGCTTTGTTGCTTTCGAGGATATGCCCTGGGTTAAAAATCCTCTAAAAGGCTACATAATCGCTGCCAACAATCCGACAGTCAGCCTTAACTACCCCCATGTGATCGACAGGGAAGCCGACCACGGCTACAGAGCGCGCCGCATTCTGGACATGATCGAGGAGGGCGGTTCAGACTTTACCGTTGAGGATATGAAGGCCATGCAGGGGGATGACCTCTGTAATTCAGCCTTTGAAATCCTGCCCTACCTGAAAGGTGTCAGCTTTGAGGATACGGCAGTTGGGGCCGCGCGAGACAGGCTGTTTGAATGGGATGGCAGGATGGACATGGAAAGCCCCGAGGCTGCGCTGTACGGCTATTTCTGGGCTTCGCTTGTGGAGGAAATATTTAAAGATCAGATACATGAAACTCTCTGGAACAAGGACAAAGCGCTCGGCGCACGTTCGAGCCTTTTGAGCTGTGTAAACAACATTCTTGGGGACCCAAATAACGGCTGGTGGGACGATGTAACCACTTTAGACACCATAGAGTCACCTGAGGAGATCCTGGCCCGTGCTTTTGAAAAGGGATACAAAAAAGGAGTTGAAGAGCTGGGTGATAATCTGGACAGGTGGGAATGGGGCGATATCCACACTGCCACATTCCGCAACCAGACCTTCGGACAGTCCGGGATCAAGCTGATAGAGAAGATATTCAACCGAGGCCCTGTGGCAGTTTCGGGCGGGTTTCACCAGGTCAACAGGTCGGACTACAGTGTTGAAAATGCCTTTGATGTGTACCATGTTTCATCGATGCGGGCGATCTATGACATGAGCGATACGTCCAATTCGCTTATGATGCACACGACAGGTCAGAGCGGGCATCGTGGCAGCCGTCACTATGATGATTTCATAGAGCCGTGGCGGCTCATAGAATACCATCCAACCAGGTGGGAAAAAGATGAAGTAAAAGCTGACCTGGAAAGAAAGCTGGTCCTTAAATAACACATAAATTACTTAAAATTGATGAGAAAATTGAAGCTATTTTAAATCCACATAAAGATTTTATAAAGACCGGTTTAAAGTAGAGATGTGTATTCAGGCTTTTAAAGCTTCCATCGCTTTTGGTACTGTTTCCTCGGGTTTGACCTTGTACCACGTCTCTGCAACCTTTCCATTTTCATCTACAAGGATCGAAGAGCGTATAATCCCCTGATACTTTTTACCATACATGGATTTTTCCCCCCAGGCACCATATGCGCCCGCTATCGCGTGATCGGTGTCGGAAAGGAGTGGAAAATTAAGATCGTATTTTTCTTCAAACTCTTTCTGTTTCCTGGGAGCATCCGGGCTTATTCCAACAACTGTCAATCCTGAATTAGAGAGTTCAGACCTCGCGTCTCTGACACTGCATGCCTGTTTTGTACAGCCCGGAGTATCAGCTTTCGGGTAAAAGTACACAAGGAGCTTGTTCCCACTGTAATCAGATAGCTTCACTGTGTTCCCGTTCTGGTCCTCCAGATCAAAATCCGGTGCGTTGTCTCCTTTTCTCAGCTGTGACATTTCATTTTACTCCTTTACATTATTTTTTATATCAACAGATAAAATTATTCCCGCAGGGGGATGCTGATTATTGAGGTATAGGCTGTCCCTTACATACAAATTATAAATTTGGTGCTATATATTACACAGTACATTGTGACTAAAGAACCATTTTATATGTTAAGGGACAGCCTAAATTGCCGCATATTCTATTGTCATGGGTTTACTTCACAGGAGATAATTCGCGCTCTATCGCATGGGTATTTCGTGCCTCGCCTGTTGACTGCAGATACTGCCTTATCATCAGCGCCGCAGTTGTCCCTTCACCGGCAGCCGAAACAGCCTGTTTGGTGCTTCCTGATCGTACGTCGCCGGCCGCATAAACACCCTTTAGCGATGTCTTCAGAGTAAAATCAGTTTTAATAAAACCCCAGTTGTCGCATTTTATGGTGTCCGGTAGAAAAACACTGTTAGGCTTAAGACCGATAAACACAAAAACACCTTCCGGTTTCCATTCTTCTATCTCGCCGGAATCGCGTTTTTCAATTAAAACCGAGGATAGCGATGTCCCGTCCGCCTTGAACTCCTTGACATCACGGTTGGTAAAAACCTTCATGTTCTCCCTTTTAGCCACTTTATCCTGAAGTATTTTACTGGCTTTGACCTCCGTGTTGTGCTCTACAATAGTTACATCTTTCGCAAATGTTGAAAGAAAAAGCCCTTCTTCGAACCCGCTGTTCCCGCCGCCGATGACCATCAGGCTTTTTCCTTTATAAAAAGGGCCGTCACAGGTTGCGCAGTAATGAACCCTGATCCCCGTAAGCCCCATTTCACCGGGTACGTTCAGCTGCCGGAAATGGCTCCCTGTTGTAACGAGCACCGATCTCCCTATATATTCACGTTTGTTCACAGACGTGACCACAAGATACTGCCCGTCCCTGTGAATATTCGATACCTCCTCACCCTGCAGGGGCTCTGTACCGAATCTCTGCGCCTGCTCAGCAAGCCGCTCTGCGAATCCAGCTCCGCTCACCCCCTTGTCAAAACCGGGAAAATTATCGATGACCTGTGTAAGGCCTACCTGCCCGCCTAATCCAGCCTTCTCGATGATGAGCGTATCGAAACTGTCCCGTCCCGTATAGATAGCGGCCGTAAGCCCGGCAGGGCCGCCTCCAACGATAATAACATCATAAATGGGCTTTGACGCTCTGCCGGTTATACCCAGTTTGACTTTCAGCTCCGCGTTCGCGGGTTCAGCCAGCACGCTGCCATCGGAAAATTCCAGGGTAGGAACACGGTAATCCCCCCCATTTATCTTTTCCACATATGCCCGCGCTTCACTGTCATGATCTGTATCTACCCATCGGTATGGAATTTGATGCTCGCCCAGAACCGTTTTAACACGCCGGCAGTCCGGGCACCAGTCAACCCCATAAACAATTAATTCGTCAGCCATTATTCTTTCACCTCTACACCTTTCCAAAAGGCCACATAGCCTTTTATCTGATCGGCTGCTTTTTTTGGTTCGGGATAATACCACGCGGCATTCTCGTTGACTTTACCGCCTGCTTCAACATTGTAATAACTCGCCGTTCCTTTCCACGGGCAGACCGTATGATGGTCGGACTGCTTAAAATGTTCCATATTTACCGTTTCCGGCGGAAAGTAGTGATTACCTTCGACGATCTCTGTATCATCGCTTTCTGCCAGAACAACCCCATTCCATACTGCTTTCGCCATAATTGTATCTCCTCATGTGCTCATAATTAATAAAATTCCTGTTTACACAGGCTGTTTTGCTGTTCCAAATTACAAACAATCTTGTACCAGCAAAATAACTACTGTACAAAACTTAGGATAATTTTGGTTTTACCATAAGTCAAGGGGATATTACCATGGCCCCGGTATCATGGGAAGAGGGAATAAGGACGGTAATTACGGAAGAAGTCGGATTATTTTATAACCATAAAACTATCACCCTTTGAACCAGTCAGGTCTACGATTACCTCTTTACCCCCAAAACCATGTTTATTACATTTTGCCTGAACTGATACACTGATTATACTGCCGGGAATTGAAATATTTGACAAACTTCTTGTAAAAGGCTGCTCATTTTCATGAGGATGGTATAACGTACGCGTTGCTATTACTTCTCCGTTAATCGGATTTACAATCTGCCAGGCATCAGCGTAATGATCCCATCCCTCATCCTTATGTTCAACAGTCACATGGAAAGTCCAGGTGTTATTATTTTTCTGTGCTTTTACAAAAAGGACCTGAGCATATTTCAAATCGGAATTAAAAGATTCTTTTTTATTCCGGGAATTATCAGAAAAACAAGGTGATGCAGTTCCCGCGATTATTGACAAGAAAAGAAAAATCAAAAATATTTTATTCATTTCATTTCTCCTTTATTCAGAAAATATTTGATATTCTCATATGATACATCCGGTGGTAACAAATGGACATATTTTTAAAAAAATTAAAATTATTTAAGTAAGAAAATTTAAAGCAAGAGCGTCTAAACTATTGGAAGCAATAAGATTTTAATTCAAAATAAATTGAAGGAGATAGCAAAATGAAAAGATTTATAATTTTTTTAGCAGCATTTGGGATGCTTGCAGGTTTTATTGGGATTACAGGACAGTCGCTCCTGTTTTCAGATTCTGAAACAGCCGGTGTACAGGGTGTGGCCAGGTTCCCGGGAAGTCATAATCCCGTTTGGAATCTCAGGGCGATAAAACCTCTCATTATTGGCGGATATGGTGATAACTTCAATTATGACGGCAGCCGTGTGAGAAAACTGAAGGGTGAAGCTATAGCGGAACTTAATACAGAAAAAAATACCGGAAAAATGGAAGTTGTGCTTAATGGAACGATTAACCCCGAGAAAGGTAAGTTCTACACAGGCGAAATCAAGATAGTCTACAGGATTGCTAGTGGAGGACCTCCATTCTGGGAAGGCGGTGTTGCTGATTTTGTCCTGCTGCATGGAAATACGAAACAGGGACCTCCGGTAATGCCGAAGGTACGCGCGTTTGTCGCAGCATGGGGAGAGGCTGACGTATATGTAGATGGCAAGCTCATTTATGAAGGGCTGGATGGACATATGATGTATACAGAAAGAACCCGGGATGTAGCAACCAGGGCTATATATAGCAGAGACAGTTCAGGATTTTACAGCCCCAAGGACCCTGCTAATTTCTCTATTGCAGACCCCAATGGGAGAGAGATCCACTTTGTTGTTCACAGTAATAATATGGACAAGGGAAATTTCCCGCCCCACAATGTCTGGATCCATCTCAATTTTGAAGAAGTGAGGGAGATCATATAATAGCAGCCGCTGGAATGATTCAATAGACACCTATACTTCATAAATTAAAACCCGGAGAGCCAGCCTCTTCGGGTTTTATTATGGGATTTTCTGTATTTTATAGGATTTTAAACAATCATGTTTTTCACAACAAGATCGCGGCGATCGACGCTTCTGGCATGTTCAGTACTCACTTTACCGTTTTCCTCCACCTGTTCAATCTGCTCTACTAAATTGCGCATTTTTCTACTTCTCCTGTAATTCCATCGTGTATAAAAGGTGAAACTACCAGCAGGTGTAACCCCCGTCTATCTTGACTGTTGTCCCGGTCATGTAATTTGAAATATCCGAGGCCATTACTACCAGAAGCCCGGCAAGCTCTTCGATGGTGCCCAGTTTCCTTAGAGGGATCATATCGAGCACTTTATCATATAAGCCGGGTTCCTTTTTCAGGAACTTCTGGTTCGGGGCCGTGTTGTAGTATCCCGGGGCAATGGCGTTTACATTTATATTGTAAGGCGCCCATTCGGTCGCCAGGACTTTTGTCATCATTATTATCGCCGTCTTTGTCACTTCATACGAGCCGCCGTGAAAATATTTAAGAACGTCATAAGCAGCAGCGGAACTGATGTTAATGATTTTACCCTTTTTCTGCTTTTTCATTATTTTTGCCGCTTCCCTTGAACACAGAAAAACCCCTGTGATGTTAGGGTTTATAACAGATTTCCACTCATCGAGAGATGTGTCCTCAGGCGCTTTGTCGATCCTCATAGATGCCGCGTTGTTGACGAGGATATCGACAGTCCCGAACCTCTCGACCGTTTTGTCTACCATTTCGATAATGTGGTCTTCCTTGCTGATGTCGGATTCAAGCTCCAGCACTTCCCGCCCGACATTTTTGATCTTTCCGGCTGTGTCCTTCAGTTCCGAACCGTGCCGGCTGGTGATCACGACATGGGCGCCGGCTTCGGCAAGAGCAACTGCGAACGCGCTTCCCAATCCCCGGCTTGCCCCTGTCACTATAGCGATTTTATCTTTTAAATTAATCAGATCCTGCACGCTCATTTTACTCTCCTTCCTGTTTATTACCATGATATAACCAATGGCCGGGTAAAAGGCATCAACAGACCGGGTCGACTTTTAATGGATCTTAAGCACGGTATTCACACACTTTTCCCATGCACCGGTTGACTTCATCGGCGCTTTCAGCCCCTCGATCGTGCTGACAGCATCGGTGAGGTGTCTGCCGTTCGCGTTGATGTGAAGTACCCCGCCGTCATATTTTTTAAAGATCCGTTCGATAGGTTCGCGGCCCCACTTTTCGAAATAATCTATGGATGTCATGTGAAAAGGATCAACACTTTCACATATGATTTCACCTGCTAATACTCCGTTAAAGTTATCGTTCTTATATTTTTCATGTACCTGTTTATTATCCTGGGGAAAGTGCCGTAAGCGTACGGCATGGTTTGTCCGCCGCTGGAAAAAATCGCATCGATTGTATAAGTGCACATCGGGTCTTCGATCATTCTATCAAAATAAGTCATGCCGCCGCTGTCGTCAATACATTAGCCGACACCAGACATGTACATTAAGGCACTGCCGTTCTCTTCGATCAGCACTTCCCTCAGCCCCGAACGTACAGATGACTTATGCCGATTTTG
The DNA here is from genome assembly GCA_030673105.1 of Spirochaetota bacterium. Classification (GTDB taxonomy): domain Bacteria; phylum Spirochaetota; class B62-G9; order B62-G9; family DRHN01; genus DRHN01. Next base: position 137 of record DAOVJS010000005.1, on the reverse strand, counting down.
AAGGCAACATAGGATTTCAGGCAGTGGGCCTTATCCCCGTCAGGCCCAGAAGCAGCGGCCTTTTTCCCGTGCCCGGGTGGACTGATGAGAATGAATGGTCAGGCTTTGTTGCTTTCGAGGATATGAAGGCCATGCAG
>DAOVJS010000232.1 GCA_030673105.1 Spirochaetota bacterium | reverse complement strand
CAGGATCTATAAGAGCTCGCTCTGCGGATGCAGGTTTGTGCCCTTAATCGGCAAGGAAGGGTGGGATGATTGAACCATTGTTATTCCAGGTTAAAAGATAGTTCTTTTATTACGAATCATGCGGCTAAGCAGTCCCTTATTGAACCATTATCATTTCAGATTAAGTGATAGTTCTTTTATTACGAGTAATGCGGCGAATATGAATAGAAAATATATACAACGTCTTATCTATCTAATTTTCATAATTTCCTTTACACTGTTTCTCTTCAATAATAACGCCTCAGCCCAGAACGAGATCCTGAAACTGTTCTCCCAGGGGCTTGAAAAGGAAACCGAAGGCGACTGTATATCGGCAATTTTCATATATCAGGATGTTCTGTTAAAAAATCAATATTTCATCGACGCGAAAATCGCCCTGGCCCGCTGTTATTACAAAACCGGGAACCTCGTTGAAAGCGAGAAGCTCCTGAGAGAAGCAATCAGGCAGGACAGGAAAAATGTCGCAGCCCGAAATCTTCTCGGGAGAGTCCTTATATCACTTAAAAAGTTCGAGGAAGCTGAAACAGCATTTTTAAACGCCCTTGACATAGAGCCCGCCAACATAGAATCGAAATACGGACTTGCCGACCTTTACAGGGCAGAGGGGGATTATAAAAGCGCAGTTCAGATTTACAACCAAATTCTCAAGGTATACCCGCAGGAGGTGTGGACCTATATATACCTCGGCACCTCCTATACAGAGGTGGGCGAGCTGGAACGCGCAGGAGGTTTTTTCAGAAAAGCGCTCTCACTTGACAGTGAGAGCGAATGGACCCACATAAATCTTGCAAGGCATTACTACAGAATGGGTGTTAAATACCGGGGGACTGACCTTACTTCATCGGAAAAATTCTTCGATGCTTCGGTTTATGAAGCTGAAACCGCCCTGCAGATTGAAAAAGGGCAGCCAGAGGCGTACAGAATTCTATCTGCAATTTACTATTTCAAAAAGGATTTCAGAAAAGCCCTTAAAGCTTATGAAAATGTTTTACTGTTCGCAGGTGAAGATTTTTTGACCTTCTACTCCATGGGTTTCTGCTACGAGATGCTCGGAAACCTGAAAAACGCTGAAAAATCCTATTCGAAAGCACTGTCAATGAGAATAGATGACGAGATCACCAGGTTCAGGCTCGAAACCATGGTGCTTGAGCTTTACCGGGAAAACCTGTCCAGGGAAGACAGGGCCGAGCTCGCGCAGTTTCATTTAATAAAGGCGGGATACTATCTTGACAAAAACATCATGAACAAGGCCTTTCTGCAGTACAAGCGTTCCATCCAGCTCGACCCTCTGGATCCTGAAAAGCGTCTCAAACTCGCGGAGCTGTTGAGGATTCGTCGGTATTATGAGCTCTATCTCTTTGAGCTGAAAGATATCATACACGATACCCTCGATGTTGATACTATCGATTTAAACGACCGAATCGAGATATACGCGGACAGGGTCTCAAAAAACCTCGCCACAAGATGGAGGGTGGATCAGTATCTCGAGGAAGAGGAATCCTACAGATATTTCCCAAAAACAAAGATTCGTGTAGCTGTATTCGATGCATTCCTCTCGGATTATATTTACGAAGATTTTATACACAAACGGCTTTCAAAAACCTTCAGCCAGATGCTCTCACAGACTCTACTGTATTACCCGAAAATCGAAGTTGTGGTATCTCCCGAAGAGATTACAACCAGACAGCAAGCTATGAAAAAGGCACGGGAACTGAAAGTTGATTATTACGTGACAGGAACAGTAGAGGAAAAAGAGGTCTCTCTTAAAGTGCGCCTCGGTCTTTTTTCCGGATTCAACGGAAAACTGATTAAACAGTCTGATACCTACTTTACAGGCAATGATAAGATATTTCATTCTGTGGTTGCCCTCGCGGAGCATATAAACCAGAGCATACCCCTTCAGGGATTACTGGTCAGGATGGAAGGAGACAGGGCACTGATCAATATCGGGAAGGCACACGGTGTACAGGAGGAGATGGAGTTTCACATATTCCGCAAAGGCGGTCTGAAGAAAAACCCCGAAACCGGAGAGTTCGCTGTCGACCCCGCGGTATCTCTCGGAAAACTGACAGTGACAGAAGTAGATGAGCGGGTTTCAGAAGGTGTTTACACATTTTCAGGGCTGTACAACAGGGTAAATATATATGACAATGTGGTATTAATTGAAGAGGAAGAAGAAGAAGAGGAAATTATAGAGGAAGAAGAAAAGAAGGGACTTTTTAAATAAATTATGAAACAAACCCTCATATTGCTAGTCTTAATGCTAAGCATCTCACCTGCACCCGGCATCCTCGCGGACGACACAGGGGAAGAAACTTTACTCGCAAGAGAGCTGAAAAAAGGAATTAGCACCAACTATAATATGTTAATTTCTGTCAACATTGTAACAAACCAGGAATCAAAGCTCCAGGACCTGATCATAACTCCCGGGAGTGATCAGCATTACGCTACAGGTTCTTTTATCTATGCCGTTGTTGAGGCTGTCTCCGGCATAACAACAAAAACCCTGACCTACAAGATCTACACGGGAATGGTCATAATTGATATAAACGGTGAGCTTCACGCGATCAGCGCTGAAAACTGCAGGAAAGTATTTGAGGCGGATACAGTAGAAGAGCAGAATGAAATACTGTGGAAAAATCTGAAGAAACTTCGCTAGCGATAAAATTTATCATTATTCACTTTCAGAATGTGCTCTTAATTATATAGTGCATATCCTATTTTTTAATTCCTTTTTTATTAGAACTTCCCCCTTAAAATTATCTATTTAACTACTGCTATTTTAACCATCATCCTTGTGCCGCCCGCAGTTATAACCGCGACGTAGACGCCGTTTCTCACAACCTGACCCCTGCCGTTCTTTCCATCCCATTTGACCTCATTACTTCCAACTATAGCAAT
>DAOVJS010000026.1 GCA_030673105.1 Spirochaetota bacterium | reverse complement strand
GGAAGTAATTTCTTATCCCCCGTTGGTAGAACCGTCTCATTTCCTCGTATAATAGCAACAATAAGCATCGGTGAGCCGGAGGTAAATTGTTTTATTTCAGCCAGTGTCTTGTTCGCCAGATACATATTTTCCGAGACCTTAAACCCGCGAAGATAAACACTGTCAGACTGAAAATTTGCGGTCTGTGTTGCCTGGGGAAATTCAATATGCTGCATTATATTTTTAACGACTTCTTTTTCTGTTTCGATGAGATGCGTAACGCCAAGCTCTGCGAGCATAACAGGAGATTCAGAAGAGGAATATTCCGATGATTTTATCCGTGCTATACGCTTTTCAACTCCATACTGCTTGGCAAAATTGCATAGCACAAGATTAGTATCGTCAGAGGGGGTAACCGCGATAATCATGTCCGAATTTCTTATGCCGGCATTTTCCAGAACAGACAGGCTTGTTCCGGAACCTGTCACTGTAAAAACATCCAGCCTGGTATTTATATCATTACAGAGCAGCGGATCAAGATCTATAATAGATACGTAATGGTGCTGTTTGATTAAATATCTGGCCAGACTGACCCCAACAGTTCCAGCACCTACAATGATTATGTTCACATCTCACCCTAACGAATAGTTTAAATTGATTATAAGCTAAACATACCCCGGAAATCAAACCTTTAAGATGTTTATTTGAACCTTACATGGATTTATCGGACAAATACCAGGAAAAAGGATAATTCAGGGATCATAAAATGTCCAATCATTTAATGCTTCTAAAGTAATCTTTAATATATCTATTAATTCTCTTAAACGCCTGCGCCCTGTGGCTCACCTCATTCTTCTCATCTTCTGAAAGCTGGGCCATTGTTTTCCCGCGGTCAGGTATAAAGAACAGCGGATCATAACCGAAGCCATTCATACCGGCCGGAGTATCTGTTATCACTCCATCGATTCTTCCCTCTGAATAAAAATATCTGCCGGTATCATAGTAAAAAACAGCAGCGCATGTAAACCATGCCTTTCTTTCCCCTTCAGTCGTACCGCGAAGTTTTTCAAGTAATAAATTATTATTTTCTTCATCACCTGCTTCAGGACCCGCGAAACGCGCTGAAAAGACCCCGGGTTTCCCCCCGAGATATGGCACGGATAAGCCTGAATCATCCGCCAGCACAGGAAGTCTATACCTTGAGAACACCTCCACGGCTTTTATAAGAGCATTTTCTTTAAAATCGGAACCGGATTCATCAATATCTCCATTGAATGCAAGCGCCCGGAGATCTAAGATCTCAATATTTTCCAGAGAAAGAATTTTTCTTATTTCAGATATTTTACCTCTGTTTCCAGACGCTATTATAATCTTATTCAATATACATGTCCCTATCAACCTTTATATCTCTATTTATTTTCTGTATAAAATCGCCTTTAGATACCGCGAAAAGGGGAGAAACCTCTAATTTATAACGAGGCAGGCCGTCAGAAGCACGCGGGATAGAAAACCCCGCTTCTTCGAACCATCCGGAAAAAAAAAGCAGCTGATCCCGCATCACACTTTCAGGCGAATCATTACCTGTTTTGTTCTTTAAAGGTGAAAATTCATCCTCCCTTCTGACCTCCATTATGACTGATTCTGCGCTGTCCATTAAAGCGTCAAAGATAAATGTCTCGATCTTATACCCGTTCGATCCTTCCGGCTCAACCTTTTTACCACCTGAATCAATAAAGGGAACAGCTTTATGCGCTATATGGAGGGGAAGACTGTTCGCGCCTGAAGTCTCCTGTTCCGCAAAATCAACATTTATCATATGGACAGCAATACTGCCGGTATCAAACGCTGCCCCCGGGCTCTTACCGTCCTTTGTACACGCTGTCGAGAGATCAGAATATTCGACAACGGTAATCTTCCCATCCGTAACCGCGAATACACCCACTTTTTCATCCGGGGTCTTTTTACTAACACACTTGGATGACATTCCGCATCCCTTTTCGACATGGTAGCCGATAAAAACAGGATCAAGAATTTTCACCAGCACATTATCAACCTGAAAATAAAATATCTCCTTTACTCCCAGTTTCCTGAGCCAGGAGAGTGCGCCCGATTCTTTCAGGGCTGAAAAAGTCCCTCCATGACCTGAAGGGCTCAAAAAAACCCTGAACCTTTCTCTTAAAAATATTTTTCCCTCCTCATCAACTGAAGGGAACATCCCCTGTTCAATAAACCGAACGTAATCCCTGTCAAGACCAAAGTACCTATTGTCCTGAAAGAACCTCGCGGTCTGATCTTTATTGGTCTCGCTCACCATGATAATCCACGGGATAGCTGTTTTATACTTTTTCTGCATAAAAAATATCTTTTCCGCGTGGACCTGAAAAAGGCTCTTCCTCTTAAGTGGAGTAACAGGATAGGTACCCTTTGGCCTGTCAAGTCCGAGCCGGGAGCTCTGACCCCCGGCAGCGGTGAACACAGCTGCTTTTGACGAGTAAATACAGGAGATTCCCTTTTCCCGGGCTTCTTTTTCCTCTTCGGTTTGACGGCTCGATTCAGGAATCCTTATGACAGCAGGCTGTTCAATAACTTTTTTCAGGGCCTCCTTCTTGAGAAGAAGGGTCTTTGCCTTTTTAAGAACCTCAAAATCTATACCTCTCATATCTTTGATCAAGAGGTCCCTCTCACCGTTATCCAAATCTTTCCAGAAACGAAGCAGGTGCCCCTGTTCATTCCTGTATATACTCTCTATAACCCTCTGTTCTTTATAATTCCTTCCCATTTTCATAATATTCTCCGCCGCCCGTCAATTCAAAAAACAGGTTTTTGAACTCTTCTCCCCTGTGAAACTCATTGGAAAACATACCGAAACTTGCAAACCCCGGAGAAAGCAGAACGATGTCCGAAGACTTCCGCATTCTGAAAACATGTCCCAGTGCCTCTTTAAGGCTGCTGAACACTTTATATTTGCCTTTTAATCCTCCCTGTAATAGACGGTCTGTGCCGGTTCCCTCAAGCAGCAAGAGATTGTTGACCCTTCCGTTTATTTTAGTAATGAATGCCTCCAGGTCGAGCCCTTTATCCGAACCGCCTGCAATCATTGTGAGGCTGCCGTTAAAGCACTCAATTGCCTGAACAGCGGCTGCCGGTATGGTAGCCGCAGAATCATTATAAAATGCCGTATTATTATAGCTTCCCACATATTCAAGCCTATGTTCCAGCCCGTGAAAATTAGAGATCGCCCTTTCTATTTCCGGCGGCTTAACACCCTCTACGCACGCGGCAGCCACGGCAGCAAGTACATTATATAGATTGTGTTTTCCCGGAAGTTTAATTTCAGCCGTATCAATAATAAAATCTGTTTTTCCATCACCCCGAAAATATATTTTTCCATCCCTGATGAAGCTGCCTTCGCCAGTAAAGCTCCCTTCAAAACCAAAACCTGTTAATTTTACACCCGCCTGTATTTTTACAAGGCTGAATACAGGATCATCCCTGTTTATGACAAGAACATCTCCCTCTTTCTGAAACATGTACAGCACTGCCTTGTCCTGAAAGTAATCTTCCATGCTTTTGTAATAATTCAAATGGTCTTCCATAAAATTTGTAATAATTCCAAGCCTGGGACTGTACCCCCTCTCCCTGATTCCACCTAACTGAAAGCTTGAAAGCTCAAGTATAACATAGGAGCCGCTTTTTACATGATCAAGAATATCAAAAACTGAAACGGTTATATTCCCTCCAAGAAGCGCGCCGGGATGTTTTCGGATAATTATCCTGTGCAGCAGAGCGGCGGTTGTGGATTTACCCTTTGTCCCTGTTACTCCGATAATATTTCGTGTTTTTTCTGAAATGTTATCAATAAAAATACCTATATCTGTATCCACCCGGACGCCGTGATTTAGGGCATGCTTAATATAGGGTGAATCCAAAGGAACAGCCGGATTCTTAATGATAAGATCCACGTTATGAAAATCTTCAAAATCATGCCGGCCAAGGACAAAACGGACATTCTTTCTACTTTTCAGCTTTTCTATGCTTTTTCTCAGCTCTTTTTCTGATTTTAGATCGGTTATGATTACCCTGGACCCTCCGGATAAAAAATAATTCGCGGCTCCGATTCCTCCGCCGTGCAGGCCGAGTCCCATAATCAAAACTGTATCATTTCCCTTCATGTGTCACATATATCCTCTTATAAAATAGGCAAGTAAACTTGTCAATCATTATGAAAATATATTTCTTGCCTATGGTTTTTACCAAATTATTAAACACCAAAAAACCCCCTCATTCAGAAAAACGAGGGGGCAATCGATATACAATTGATTTTCAATATTTAACGTCTTCTGGTCATTCTTAACTGCATCTTCCTCATCTTTTTCATGCGCCGTCTCTCTGCAGCTTTCTTTTTATTTTTCCTCTGTGTCGTGGGCTTTTCATAATAAACCCTCTTTTTCCACTCACGAAGAATACCATCGCGTTCACATTCCCGTTTAAATCTTTTTAAAGCCCTGTCAATGCTTTCTCCTTCTTCGACCTTAACAACTGCCAAGTACCCTCACCCCCTCTCCTTTCCAGCTCATCGTAGTTTAATTATAACAAAATTGGCAACTAATAGCAATAAAATACTGAACATCAATAGATCACACCTATCTTTTCTCTCACCTCTTCCATGGTAGCCCCGGCCAGTCTGCTGCATGTCTTTCTACCCTCTTCAAGGACATCCATCACATAATCCGTATTTCTATCAAGTTCTCTCATTTTATCTCTGAGCGGTGAAACAGTATCATTTATATTCTTTGCAAGGATTTGCTTACATTCAATACATCCAATTTCTGCCGTTTTACATCCCTTTTCAACAAACCCTAATTCCTCCTCCGACGAAAACATCCTGTGCAGGGAAAATATATTACAGATATAAGGGTTTCCAGGGTCAGTTCTCCTCTTTCTTGCCGGGTCAGTAACGGCAACCTTGAGCTTTTTCCATATATCCTCCTTCTCTTCCATCAGCGCAATATAATTGTTGAGGCTCTTACTCATTTTTGTGTTTCCATCAAGGCCCTTTATTCTCGTTGCTTCACCAAGCAATGTTTTTGGCTCAAGAAAAGTATCTCCGAACCTGCTGTTAAACCGCCTTGCCATCTCACGTGTAAACTCAAGATGCTGGGCCTGATCATCTCCCACGGGGACCGCGTTTGTTTTGTACAAAAGAATATCACTGGCCATCAAAATCGGGTAGGTTAAGAGGCCGGTGTTTATGTTATCCATATTCTGTAATTTTTTGTCCTTATACTGGGTCATCCGTTCAAGATCGGAAACAGGTGTTACCGCATTTAAGATCCATGTCAGTTCTGTGTGTTCCGGTACCCGGGACTGAACAAAAATGGTACATTTGTCAGGGTCAATACCGGACGCTATAAGTGTTTTCGCGGTTTCCAGAATACGCTCCCGCAGTTCTGAGGGCGTATAGCCCACTGTTATCGCGTGGTAATCCACAACACAAAATATACAGTCATAACTATCTATTATACTCACCCAGTTTTTTATAGCCCCGATGTAATTCCCGATATGAATTACACCGGAAGGCTGTATTCCGCTAAATACTCTTTCTGCCATTTTTATCCTCTAAAAAATGATAACTAATTACATATGAGGAGAATAATAAGCCCCGAACAAACGGGACAGGGGCATACTGCATCAAAGAGGCTTTACATGAATAGCCTGAAGGCCTTTGGGCCCTTCCTTCATTTCAAACGTAACCCTCTGATCCTGCGTAAGTGTTTTGAATCCATCTGACTCGATCTCGGAATAATGGATGAATATATCTTCGCCATCATCCGTGCTGATAAAACCAAAACCCTTCTTCTCATTAAACCACTTTACTTTTCCCTCTGGCATCTTAACAAAATCCTCCAAACTAAAAATTGAGGCTGTCTCACAACCTCATATTAGGCTGTCCCATACATACAGATTATACATTTAGAGCTATAAACTACAAAGAATTCTGTACCTAAAGAACCATTTTATATGTTAAGGAACAGCCTGAATATACAATTTTGAAACACGATAAAAAATCTAACCCACATGTCATATTTTGTCAATAAATTTTTTAACACCCCCACTGGTAAAAATTACTTATAGTAGTATAATTAATGAAAAAGAACAATGAAATTTATCTGTGACTTTCATATTCATTCGCATTACTCTATCGCGACAAGTAAAAATCTCACGCCTGAATACCTGGATTACTGGTGCCGGCTTAAGGGAATACAGGTTGTCGGAACAGGGGATTTCACTCACCCGGGGTGGCTTGAGGAAATAAAAGAAAAACTCGAGCCAGCTGAACAGGGACTTTTCAGGCTGAAAAACGACTACAGGATGGCTGAAACCCCGCATATCTCTGTTTTATCCGGCGGCACAGTAAGATTTTTACTAACTTCGGAGATAAGCAACATCTACAAGAAATACGGGAAAGTCCGCAAGGTCCATAACCTGTTACTTGCCCCTGATTTTGAAACTGTTGAAAAAATTCAGGCCCGGCTTGAAAAAATCGGAAATATCCATTCCGACGGCAGGCCTATACTGGGACTCGATTCCAGGGATCTCCTCGAAATAGCACTTGAGGCTTCTGAAAAAACTTTCTTTGTCCCTTCACATATATGGACTCCCTGGTTCTCCGCGCTTGGATCAAAATCAGGCTTTGACACAATTGAGGAATGTTACGGTGACCTCACAGATCATATCCATTCCGTGGAAACAGGCCTCTCCAGCGACCCTCCGATGAACTGGATATGCAGTTTCCTTGACAGGTATACCCTCATCTCCAATTCCAACGCCCACTCTCCCGAGAAACGCGGAAGGGAGGCAAATCTTTTTAATACTGACCTTCCATATACCCCCATTATTCAGGCATTAAAAACCGGTGATCCCGAACATTTTCTGGGTACTGTAGAATTCTTCCCCCAGGAAGGTAAGTACCACTATGACGGCCACAGAAAATGCGGCGTCAGACTGGATCCCCTGGAAACACTGAAACAGGGCGGCTTATGCCCTGTGTGCGGTAAAAAGGTCACGATCGGTGTGATGAACCGTGTGGCACAGCTTGCGGACAGGGAAGACCCGAATGATAGAAAAAAAAGGCATCCCTTTTATTCTCTAATTCCTTTAAAAAACCTGCTGTCAGAAATTGCAGGAGTCGGACCGATGTCAAAAAAGGTCAACGCTGCCTACAATTCGGTACTTCAGAAAGCAGGATCTGAATTCAACGTGCTCTTAAACCTGTCTCCGGATGAGATAAAAACAGCCGGCAGCGGTATACTTTCTGAGGCTGTCAGAAGAATGAGAATGCGGGAGGTTTATATAAAAGAAGGATTCGACGGTGAATATGGACAGGTTAAGGTTTTTAATGAAGATGAGAAAAAAGGTTTCGGGGCACAGGATACTCTGTTTGGTGACATGTCCCGTAAAATAGATTTACCTGTTCAAATTAAAAAGCCCATTAATTTTAATATTGAAGAGTATAAAACGCTTACACAATGTCAGGTACAGAAGGAAAAAACCGTCAAAATAACAGAACTGAAAGCGGCAGATACCTTTACAGCAAACCCCCTTAAAAATCTCAACCAGGCACAGTTAGAATCCGCGGTGCACTTCGAAGGCCCGGCCGTGGTCCTTGCCGGGCCCGGGACCGGAAAAACCCGGGTTTTGACTTCCAGAATAGCAAACCTTATCCTGAATAAAAGCATAAAACCGGAAAATATTCTGGCCGTGACTTTTACAAACAAAGCCTCAAATGAGATGAAAGAACGCCTGAATACACTTATCAGTGATAAATCCGTAACCTCCGAAATCCAGGTCTGCACCTTTCACAGGTTCGGGCTTTCCATATTGACCGGTTATTGTGAAAAAACCGGCCGCTCCCGGCATTTCAACATAATCGGCAGAGACGACAGAGAGTATATACTTCACAAAAATATCGGCTGTGAAAAGAAACAATTAAAAGACATTTCTACCGCTGTAACTGACGCCAAACAGGCACTGCTCCCTGCAGACAAAATTAACGATAAGGCATTCAGGTTAATCTTCAATAAATATGAAGATATACTAAAAGAAATCAATGCCTTTGATCTTGACGACCTGATATACCGTTCGGCGCTGCTTTTCAGCATATACCCTGAAATTCTTTCTTTATACAGAAAAAAATATCACTGGATCCTGGTAGATGAATATCAGGATATAAACTTCGCCCAGTACCGGTTGATCAGGATGCTGATGCCGGATCCGGAATCAAATCTCTATGTGGTTGGAGACCCCGATCAGGCCATTTACGGTTTTCGCGGCGCTGATGTCAGGTTTATAGAAAAATTCGTTGAGGATCATCCCGGGGCCGGGATCTATCGATTAAAAAAGAGCTACCGGTGCTCTGACTTTATACTCATGGCTTCAAAAGGAGTCATCAAAAAGGGGGGTCCAGTTCCGGAAGACACTAGGCTGCAAGGCAGCAGTAGGCTTCAGGGTATTCAGAAAGGTGTTAAAATAAAAATTTCTGAAAACAGCTCTGATAAAAGTGAGGCTGAATTTGTAGCAAGGACCATTGAGAAAATGATAGGGGGCTTAAGATTTTTCTCTCTGGACAGTCAGGTAGCCGAGGGCACTGAAGAATTTGATATAAAGAGCCTTTCCGACTTCGCGGTCCTGTGCAGAATAAAGGAACAGATGAAAACGCTGGAAAAAGCCTTCAATGACCACAGCATTCCATTTCAGGCAGTGAGCGGTGCCTCCTTTTTAAAGCAGGAACCTGCAAAATCCGTTATTGACATTCTGAAATTAGCTATAAATCCTGAAAACAGCTTTTTAAAGGAAAAATTAATAGAAAAAAAGATGGCGGTTCCAGCAATGACAGCGGATTTACGGGACATGATTAAGGAGAGCAGGTCTGTCAGGGAGATTATTGAATACTATCTCAGCAGCGGCTATTTCAACAGCCGTCATTCCAGCACCCGGCCGGAAACAAATGACAATGTCTTCAAAAGAATGCTGAACCTAACTGATGATTTTGGAGACGAACTGGAAGAATTTTTGAGATTTTCAGACCTGGGCACGGGGATAGATACCTGGGAAAAAAGTTCAGAAAAAGTAACCCTGATGACTCTTCATGCCGCGAAAGGACTTGAATTTAAATGTGTCTTTATAGTGGGCTGCGAAAATAACCTTATCCCCTATTCACTCTTTGAAGGGCAGAGTTCTGATTTTGATGAGGAAAAACGCCTCTTTTATGTCGGGATGACACGCGCTAAAAAGTATTTGTTTCTTTCCCACGCAAAGAAACGGTTTATTCACGGGAGGGAATATCATCCCGGGAAAAGTCCTTTCCTGAACAGCATCGAAAACGACCTGACAGATCTTTTCAAAAGCGGATATAAAAAGAGCCCGCATAAAGAGGATGCACAGATGGACCTTTTTTGATCTTATTTTAACCTCATGTGTCTTTGAAGATGTTAATTTGAACTATTTTGATGCCGCAACCCATGAGATATTTCATATAATTTTACTCAATGTCAAGTTCTCCTATACTTTTCCAGCCGCGGATGTTAACACCCTGTTGTATACGTGATTCATTTCCACCATATATGAGATATGAATGCTTTACCTGTTGGCTTATTTTTATAAAATAATCCAGACCTTTAAAGAAATCACTGCTAATTGTCTGCCCGGATTTTATTTCCACCTGGTTAATAAAGTTCCCATGATCAAGTATGACATCAACCTCGTTACCTTTGCTGTCCCTGAAATAATAAAGATTATCTATTTTACTCCGGTTAAAACGTTTTTTCAAAAGTTCAGAGACAACAAAAGTTTCGAACAAAGCTCCTTTTAAAGGGTGAGTTTTAAGCTGCGTCTCATTCTGTATATCAAGCAGGAAAGCAACCATCCCTGAGTCAATGAAATAAAGCTTTGGGGCTTTTATCAGCCTTTTATTGAAGTTTTTATAATAGGGCTGAAGTAGTTTGATAATAAAACTTGCTTCCAGAATGGATATCCAACTCTTCACTGTGTTATGATTCACCCCGCAGTCGTTCCCAATCGAAGAAAGATTCAAAACCTGCCCTGTCCGGCCTGCACAAAGCTTCAGAAAAATTTCAAATCTTGACAAATCCTTCACATTGATGAGCATTCCAAGGTCCCTTTCCACGTAAGTACTGATATAAAAAGACATGGCTTCTGTTGGATTTAAACCCATGTCAAATATCCTCGGGTAAAACCCGGTGTATAAAACATTCTCCAGAGATAAAGCTTTTGTTTTGTTATATGCTTCTGAAAAAGAAAAGGGAAGAAGCTTAATCAGAGCTGTTCTTCCAGCCAGAGACTGTGAAATTGTGTTCATAAGCTCAAAGCTATGGCTTCCGGTTACTATAAAACGTCCAGGCTGCTGGTTTTCATCTACCTCAATCTGTATATAAGAAAGGAGGTCGGGCACTCTCTGGATCTCATCTATAACGGCTCCGTCAGGATACTGCGCAAGGAAACCCCTGGGATCTGCTGAGGCATAGTTCCTTACTTCAATATTTTCCAGGTTAATGTACCCCTTTTCCGGAAAAAGCATTTTACATAGTGTTGTTTTGCCTGACTGCCTGGGGCCGGTAATGGTTATCACAGGATATTGTGCTGCGAATTGGAGTACTTTTTGTGATACTTCTCTATTTACCATGATGATATAATTTTAAAACCTGTGTTTTTTATATTATAGATCAAGAAGGTTCAATCAAAAATATTTTTGCTGAAAAGACATAATTAAAATGGAACGGATATTTCATAAAGCTGCCGGGTTTCTTGAAGCGGAACAATGGGATATAAAGCAACAGCTTGAAATGACACCTGAAGAACGGAAAAAAGCGGTTGAAACGCTGAAAGAAAGAGTTTATGGTAAAAACCCGCCTGATGTCCGTAAAGCTGAAAAAAACAAATGAAAGCAGAACACTTTTCGGATGACACTAATGAGTTTCTTTTCTTTCTTTATAAACATAGAGTTCGATATTTAATTATTGGCGGTGAGGCAGTCATTTTTTATGGACATATCCGTTTAACAGGGGACATTGGTTTTTTCTATGACCCTACTAAGGAAAATGCGGAAAAATTATTTAAAGCTTTATGTGAGTTCTGGGATGGTCAAATTCCTGGAACGAAAAAAAAGAAGTTCAATTGGAAAGCAAAAATGATTCGTTTCCAATTTACTATATAGGATTGAATCATCTGATTCAAAATAAACAAGAAGCCAATCGAGACCGCGACAGGGAAGATTTAAAGTTTCTTCTCAAAATAAAAGAGACATGATCTTCACCCTCTTAATGCAGTTTTTTTTATCATCCCATCAATTGTGATCCAAACAGAGCTCCCTGCCTGTCCATAGCAGCTATTTAAACTATTCTACTCACTTGACAGTTGTTGAGCGATGAGGTATTGTTATAAAAACATTACACCTGAGTTCATGTGCTCTACTTTTTCCGGGAATTCATATTTCTGAAAGGCAGTCAAAATGACTTTCAGCTGGTCGATATTAATAGATTTGGGCATTGTATCACTGGCCCTTCTAACTGCCACTCTTATAAGAGCGCGGGTACCTTTTTTTCAGAAATATCTCATACCAAACTCCGTTACTGCCGGTTTCCTTCTGCTGCCCTTTTACAACTTTCTTGCCCCCCTGGCAGGCCTCAATACAGAGGGACTTGGCAATCTTGTGTTTCATCTTCTCAGTCTTACTTTTATTTCAATGTGCCTGCGAAAAATACCCAGAAAAGCATCCGGAAAAAGTGTTTTTTCAATGGCTATAGCCATTCTTTCCCAGTATTCAATACAGAGCCTCCTGGGGATAGGGATCACCTTTTTGTTCATAGCCACCATAATACCCGACCTCTTCCCGAGCTTCGGATTGTTGATTACCCTCGGATTCGCCCTTGGACCCGGACAGGCCTTTGCTATCGGAAAAGGCTGGGAGGAGTACGGTTTTATAGGAGGAGGGACTGTAGGGCTGACCTTCGCGGCCCTGGGGTTTCTCTGGGCCTGTTTCGCAGGAATATTGATAATAAACAGGGCACGGAAAAAAAACTGGATCGATAAAAATAGTAACAATCCAATCGGGATAAAAAATAATGAAATATCCCATACTGAAGACTCCGGGACAGCAGCCGGTTTCGGAGCGATCGATCCAATGGCCTATAACCTGGCCGTTGTACTCGGAATTTATCTTATTACCTTCCTTTTTTTAAAACTTCTCACATTCCTTCTTTCCTTTGCCGGAGGCTTGGGTGCAGACCTCGCCACCAGTCTATGGGGGATCACCTTTATATTTGCCGCTATGATAGCGGTCGCGGCAAAAAGGCTTTTTTCCGCACTCAGAATTGACTTTTCAATAGATAACCGGCACCTGAACAGAATTGCCGGAACATCCGTGGATTTTATGGTAGCCGCTTCAATCGGCGCTATATCTCTTGTAATAATCGGCAGGTACTGGCTGCCTATTATGGTGATGGGGATACTGGGAGTAGCAGTCACGGCCGTCAGCCTGTTCTGGTTATCATCCCGTCTGTTCAGGGATCATGTATTCTATAGAACGATACTCATTTTCGGTGCCATGACAGGCACCCTTCCCACAGGACTCGCTTTGCTCAGGGTGATCGATCCGGAATTTGAAACACCTGCCGCCTCAGATTATATGTACGCGGTAGGTATCGTTTTTTTCTTTGCGATACCATTTATATTCTCAATGAACTTTCCTGCCTACGGCTATTCAACCGGGAATTCGATCTACTACTGGATAACAGTTTGTATTTACTTCAGCTATCTGATCTTCGTTCTTGTTGCATTCAGAATCATTGCCGGGAAAGGAGCTTTTCTGAAATCAGGTAAAATCTGGTTGATAAAATGAAAATAATTTTAAAAACTTTCCTGTTAAGTATCTTTCTTTTTAACCTGTTCATTTTTTCCGGCTGTACAGGCTTAAGTAAGAGCACGTTAAAAGACCGGGAAAAACCGTTTAAAGAGGAAGCCGGTAACGGAAATGAAAATAATAGACCGGAAACCCCTGATACTCAGGACCTTTACGGGAAAAATTCGCTGTTAATACCGGTTATTCAATTCAACTATTTCGAAATGAGCCTTGATTACTTCAGTAAATTTGTTCAGGATGATGATCTAATCTTCTCGGACTATATATTCCGAATATTCGGGATCGAAAACAGTCCCTATAATGAGGGCGAAGGCACAACCTTAATTTCAAGGACCGTTAAAGGTGATGTGTATTCCAGCCTGGAAAGAGCCCTTATTAAAATAAATTCAGATGGATCAAAATGGTGGCAGGTCAAGCAGACTGTCAGGAACACAGCTATTTTTTATGAGGCCTTGATATCGGAGGCAGGCATACCCCTAACAATCAGATATATTGACCCGGTAACCGGGGAAAAATATGAAACCGTCCCCTCTATTGCAAAAAATATTGAAGAAGCTTTAGAGGAAATGTCCAGTACGGTGTTAAAAGAAGAAATAAAACACGATTTTAATATTATTTTTAATAAACCTGAGATTGTCGGCGAGGAAAAAATCGATGTACAAGCCGGAACATTTAAGGCGTTTCATATCCGGGACATATCAGTACAACGAAATAAAATTGATATAGATTACTGGATTTCAAGGGATGTGCCGGGAAATATAGTAAAGATCGTGTACAGCAGTGCTGAACAGGATGGTGATTATATAGTCGAGCTTGTAAAAATCAGCCAAAACAATAAAGCCGTAATTAAAGAAACTGACATAACCCGGAGAGATGAATTTATTAAAATTATTTCCACATCAGAGGGAAGCAGGGATGGCCCCATCAGGCTCATAATCGGAGAGCCTCACAATGGTTCAGTCGGCCCTTCAGAGACAAGCTATTACCAGTTTACCGTTGAAAGAAGAGCGGATATCTACATTGAAGCGACCGGCCTGACGGACGAAGCCGAGCTAATTTATTACGATAGAGACCTGACATTTGAAGAATGGAGAACTTCAAGTGAAGGGTCAACATTGAATATTGAGGACTATTTTGTGGATGCAGGTACAACGTTATATTTTACAATTGTTGAAAAGGAGGATGAAAACTCATATGGAGAAAATTACACTATAACCATAACAGAGGATTTTATACTGTCTAAGACAGGTATAAGGATGCAGGGTGAAATCCATTTCAAAGCCTTTGAACTGAAATCCGGCAAGATATACTTCCAGACACTGAATGATGACGGCCTTAATTATTATAAGACTATTGTTAAAAATGGACCTAATATAAGAATCAGTGTTCATAATTTATCTGAACATGCCGGCCTGCTATGGTTTGATTCTCAAAATGGTTCCTATTCAGGGGTTTATTCTACCCGCCACGGTGGAACAAATCGTATGGATATCCGCGGTGTATCTGAAGGCACAGTATGTTTCTTCTATATTGCCGGTGATACCGCTAAAATGAATGGAAAAAACACTTTCAACATTACAATTGACGAATTCTCCGATCTTTGATAGGCCCAATGTTGGATTCTATGAAAAGAATAATTACAAAAAAAAATGGATACGGTTCTGCTCCGGTCCGCATACACTATGCCTGGGTTGTGCTGATAGTGGGAATGTTTATGGTTTTCGGAGCGCTCGGGCTGGCACGCTTTGGCTACAGTCTGGTCCTTCCTGCGATGCAGGCAGCGCTTGGCCTTGACAACACCAGAGCGGGTGGGCTTGCAACCGCAAACCTCATCGGTTACCTCCTGTTATCACTGGTCGGCGGAGCCATGGCCTCAAGATACGGTCCCCGCTTCACGGTCTCGGCCGGGATGGCGCTTGTGGGAGCCGGCATGCTCTTCACCGGATTCTCAAACTCTTTCTGGTCTGCAGTGCTCTGGCGCTCCGTTACAGGTCTGGGAAGCGGTGCTGTAAATGTGCCGGTTATGGGATTGATGTCTGCCTGGTTTGGCCCCGGCTTACGCGGTCTCGCGACTGGAATCGCTGCCTCCGGGTCCAGCATTGCCCTGATTGTGACAGGACCGCTTGTTCCGCGCATACTGTCCGCTTTTCCGGAAAAGGGGTGGCGTTTCACCTGGTATTTATTCAGCGGGATTTCCATGATTCTAACTCTCCTTGGGATGGTTTTACTGCGAAACGAACCCTCAGAACGGGGATTTAATCGTCCGGGCGGCCCTGAGATTAACAGCTCTCAACAATCTTCTGATAGAAGCAGACTCAGGTGGGGAAGCGTGTACCGCTCTCCTACAGTATGGCACCTGGGCATGGTATACGCGGCCTTTGGTTTCTCATATATCATTTATGTTACCTTTTTCGTCCGCTATCTGGTAGGCGAGATCGGCTACACACGACAGGCGGCTGGAAATCTCTTCATGCTGATGGGATGGTTTAGTTTGGGATGCGGATTTATCTGGGGCGGCCTCTCAGACCGCATCGGCCGCAGGATAACACTTGTCCTCGTGCAGACAATCCAGGCTCTGGCCCTGAGCCTCTTTGCGCTATGGCGGGGGCCCGCGGGTCTCACGCTGTCCTCGGTCCTTTTCGGCCTCACAGCATGGAGTATCCCTGCTATCATGGCTGCCGCATGCGGAGACATCGCTGGTCACAAACTGGCACCGGCTGCTCTTGGTTTTGTAACACTTTTTTTCGGGATCGGCCAGGCGGCAGGCCCAAGCCTTGCGGGCGTCATCGCGGACATGTCCGGTTCGTTTTCAGGGGCTTTTCTTTTATCAGCCGCGGTCGCGTTTCTTGGTGGCCTGGGCGCTCTTTTCCTGAAAACGTCTGATGTTGAATCCAGCCGGTCATAAACATATTTGATATTTACCTGATTTAACTAGGGCTCGGTGTTTTTCTTCTTTTTCATCCTCTCAATAAAATCCTTCATTTTTTTTACCGCTTCACGCTCTTTTTCATCTTCGGGTATAGCCCACGGCCGTGTTACCCGCTCCGTTATCTTCCCGCTCATAGGAGGTTCAGGATATGCCCCGATATCATGAAGTTCATAATCCTGAAACATAACCGGCTCCTCCTGATAGCACGACCAGACAGCCTTTTTAATAGTTTCAGGAGTGCCGTTGAACTGGAGGTCTATAAGGGACAGCTGACTTCTAAAACGCTCAATAAATTCCATAGGCAGATTGTACAGCAACGAATGGGGAGCTCCAGTACCAATAATGCGTTTTTTTTCGTCCACACCATTCAGCAGCAGGGCTTTAAATGCCTCTCCTGTTGAATGCCCTTCGGATTCCGGGCCGCTTAAAACCGCGTATCGGATGTTCGGGTTAGCAACAACATTACAAATGATTTTCTCAAATCCAATATTCTCAGTCTGCACAGTCCCTGACAGAGCGGCACCGCTTTCTACGCCTGTACGTACAAGTTCTTCTATTTCACGAGGTATTTTATCATCAGGGCGGTTTAAAATTATCACAACTATTACCGGGGAAAAATCATTCCCCCGTACATATCTTCCCTCTTCAGGAGGATAATCGGTGTGTGGTTTGACCTTCAGCATTTTTTACTCCCAGTGACCAATTAACTCAATTTTTTCTCATAAACCATCTCTCCACCCACAAAAGTAGCCAGCACCTCAGTTTCCCAGAGCTTCCCGGTTCCTTCTTTAAATATGTCCTTTGAGAGGTGAATAAGATCAGCAGACTTCCCTGCTTCAATGCTTCCTAAAGGAAAATACAACCCGGAAGTTATCAAGATCCTCCATCAACACTTATGTCTTGCAGGCTTTCAAGCAGGCTATCCATCGTATCCTGCAATTCTTTACTCAATTCCCTTCTATCTTTCTAATTTCCTCAACAACGCGGTACACAAACGTCCCTGGATTATCAGGCCAACGGTTATCAGGATTTTTATCCAGCTCTCGCGCCCGCCCTACGGCCGATGAATCCCTGTCGCGATATCTGTCAATATCAAGCCGTGATTTATTATAGGAACCGAGCTTTTGGCGAAGCGCAATTTCCATATCTTTACTTGATACTTGACCCGATGTCCAGCCATCATGATGAAGATACAGCCAGAGTTCAAAGGAGGGATTGCGGTTTGCAATTTTAAATCTCTGCTTCTATTAGCTTGAGAACAAACATCGGAAAGTATCGATTCGGTCCAGTGATCTTTGTCTACCATAAGCCAGAGTTGGTCATCTGATTGTAAATCTGTCGCTCTAGCGAATTGACGTAATCTATTTATAACATGATTTGGCGCCGAAAGTCCGTCTTCAGTTCCAAGAACTTTTCCCTGAACACGAAGTGAATGAAACAAATCCGATTCAAAATACTGTTTTTCTGTTTTTTCTCCTTCTGTTGCGATTATTATT
>DAOVJS010000229.1 GCA_030673105.1 Spirochaetota bacterium | reverse complement strand
TTTAACGGACACGACGTTCAATGAAGAAGTCATTAATCTTTCCTGCTGACATACAGTTTAAGAGTCCCTCTTTCTGAACCCATCCCTTTCTTGCCATTACGAGTCCGTATTTTATGTCCTTAAAGCCTTCAATTGAATGAGCGTCAGGACCAAGGGAAATGAGAATACCTTCCTCTGAGGCCTTTTTCAGGAAAGGCCAGTCAGGGTCCAGCCTGTGGGGGTTGCAGTTGTGTTCAAGTACAACTTTTTCATCCGCGAGAGCGCAGAGGATTTTTTCTTCATCAAACTGATACCCCTGTCTGGATAGGAGGAGCCTTCCGCTTATATGGCCGAGGATAGAAGTATAGGGATTTTTAATTGCGGTTATTAGCCTTTCAGTCGCTTCATCCGGTGTCATTGAAAGTTTTGAATGGATGCTTCCGATCACAAAGTCAAGTTTTTGCAGTATCTCATCCGGATAATCAAGACTGCCGTCAGATAGAATGTCTGATTCAATCCCGCAGAATATTCTGAAAGGGGCAAGCTCCCTGTTAAGATGTTTTATTTCATTGATCTGCGCGAGAAGTCTTTCCGCTGAAAGCCCGTTTGCGTAGAACGCTGACCTTGAATGATCTGAAACGCAGAGATATGTGTAGCCCTGTTTAATGCATTCCCTCGCGAGTATCTCAATACTGTGGGCTCCATCGGAATAGTTTGAATGAACATGTATCATACCATGAATATCGTTTTTCTTAACAAGAACCGGGAGTATACCCTTTTCCGCGGCTTCGGTCTCTTTTTCTCCCTCCCTCAGCTCCGGCGGAATTAGAGGAAGGCCGATACACCTGTATACGCTTTCTTCAGTCTCGATCTCAAGCCCCTTACCATCTTTGAAAATACCGTATTCGTTCATTTTGAGCCCCATCTTCTTTGCTCTTGATCTGAGAATGGTGTTGTGCTCTTTGGAGCCGGTGAAGTGCTGTAGAGCGGCGGGATATGATTCCTTTTCGATTATTCTGAAATCTATCTGAAGCCCCCTCCGTCTTATGGAG
This sequence comes from Spirochaetota bacterium, assembly GCA_030673105.1. GTDB lineage: Bacteria > Spirochaetota > B62-G9 > B62-G9 > DRHN01 > DRHN01. The sequence goes on along the minus strand of DAOVJS010000229.1, from coordinate 2,133 downwards.
ACCTTTGTCGGGCCCGCGCCGATAACTCCTTCTGTGTCAGAATCCTGATCGGCAAGGCTGATAAGAGTTTCCCGGATCTTCTCCTGCTCAATATCCCGGGCCGGAACGAGGACTATGTCCACATCCTTGAATATGTTTTTGCCCCTTCTCAGGCTCCCGGCGATTGTAACCTTTGAGAAAACTCCGGAAGCTTCAAGCTTGTCCAGCACTTTACCTGTCGTATCGAGTGTCTCAGAAATGAGGTGCCTGTCCTGGTACCGTTTTTTAAATGAAATACCTTTCAGTATCTTTTCCTGGCTCTTAGTACCGAATCCTTCAAGAGTGATAAGGCGGTTTTCTTTACACGCGTATTCAAGCTCACCAATATTTGAAACACCAAGCTTCTCCCAGACTGCTTTTACCTTTTTCGGACCCATACCGGGGATTGTAAGAAGTTCAGTAATATCAACGGGAAGTGAGGATTTTAACTTTTCAAGGGCAGTGGAGCTTCCTTTTGATATATACTCAAGGATGACCTCTTCAACGCTCCTGCCTATTCCTTTGATTTCTCTTAATTTTCCTTCTTTCGCAATGACTGTGATCTCGTCAGGGTTTGATTCAACGGTTCGCGCAGCCTGTTCAAAAGCCCTTGTCTTGAAAGGGTTATCTCCTGAAAGCTCTTTATACACCGCAATCTGTTTTAATACCGATGCGATTTCCCTGTTGTTCATAAGGTCCTAACTTTATAGCACGATGGTCAGCTTATCAATCTCTATCTGGGCGGCATCCAGGATTTTATCGGGGTCTTTTCCATTTATCATAATTTCCTCAATGGCCTTTTTTATGATGGAGCTGCCATTTAGAAAACCTGAGGAGGGATTAAATATTTCACCCTTTTCAAGCTCAATAGCAGAGGTCATATGGTTCGGACTCTCTTCATAAAATATGAGCAGATCAAGGGATTCCTTGGCGCTTGTTCTGATAGCAGGAGTTCCGGTGTGGGTGTGCCATTTTATGGCGTTTTCGTAATCCACAAGATATTCTATAAATTTGAATGCTTCACGCTCTCTTTTTATGTCAGATTTTAGAATCGCGAGGCAGGTCCCGGTGATGATTGGGGCAATCGATTTACCGGAGGGTAGATGCCAGACATTTAAATCGTAGGCCAATTGAGACTCTGTGTAGACGAGCATTGAGCTTTGGGCCAGCATTATCCCGAGATTCCCGCTGAGAAATAAACCCTCTGCTTCATAAGCTGTGATTTTCGACGGCATTATCTCATTTAGATAAACAAGCTGCCGTAAGAAAGTCATCGCTTCTTTGACTTCAGCGGTATTTATAGTAATTTTTCCGTTCTGTAAGACCGGTTTTCCCGTGTAGCTCTGAATAAATGAAATAAATTGAGCCGTTGATTCCATAGGGATGAAGATTCCCCATTTATCACGGGTATTGTGCCTTATTTTTTCGGCAATAGAAACAATATTCTCCCAGGATTCCGGTATTTTTTCCTGTTTTATACCTGATATACGCAGGATATGTTGGTTTACGAAAAGGATATCCGCACTGTAAGAAAAGGGCATTCCGTATATTTTGTCCTGTATTAACACCGAATTCCAGATTTTCTCCGGGATATCATCCTTTATTTTAAGTGGAATAAGTGATGTCATATCGATGATGTAATTCTTTTTTTTTAAAGATGGCAGGAATTGAACAGGTATCTGCACAATGTCAGGGAGATTCTCCTGTGAAAATAGTTTTAAATAAACATCCTCCTCATTTCCCTGGAATACCCCTTTCACAGAAATTTGCCTGTTTGATTCATTAAAGGTATCGATGAAAGAATTAAGAATATCCTTGTTGTATGTACCTATAGAATGCCAGAACTTAAGCTCTTTTTTGTCACGCCTGTCCATTCCTTTTTTTGATCCGAAAGCAAAGGGAACAGAAAAAAAAATAATTATTATTAATGCGAGGACCTTGCAATATTGGGCTTTCGCTTTTTCGCGGTACACGAAGAAATACCTGCTCTTATTTCGGTGACTTTTTAGTTTCTTTTAATATAATATAAGGATATAGGCAAGTAAACTTACAATAATTATGAAAATTTATTTCTCGCCTATGGTAAACCTTATGTTGTATTTAAATAAGAATTTT
>DAOVJS010000221.1 GCA_030673105.1 Spirochaetota bacterium | reverse complement strand
CGTACTGATTCGGGTTGTAAGGATTGATCCGCTCTATGTAAAGGTCCTGCACATCCGAACCCATGTTAGTTAACCCCCACGCGATATGATCATTGTGGCCCATAATTATTCCGGGTACACCCGCAAAGGAAAAGCCTCTTGCATTAAAAGGCTTCGTCCCATCCCGTCCTCCGCCTTTTTTACTATGCAGTCCTACTTCATAATAGACAGAGGGTATCTGAATACCCAGATGCGAGTCGTTTGCCAGGATCGGTTTTCCTGTTGAGGTTCGTGTACCGGACAGCACCCAGCCGTTGGAGCCGATACCGCCTCCTTTTCCCAGGGCCAGCGGCGTGAAGGGGTCGTAACCTCCTGCCAGTCGGGTCTTAAGGCTCATGAGGAGGGAAATGTCTTCTGTTAAAACAGCCGGATCCAGATTCTCCCGCTCCCTGCCGGTGGCACTGATTTCACTGTCAGTGACAACGAAAGGCATCTCTTCTTCCCGATAGGCCGGGAAAAAGTCCGCAGTCATCTCAAGGCCCACAGCCCTGATAAGGTCAATGGTGTAAAGTTCCTTCCCCATGTTACCACTCATGTCTTCTGCCATGAGCTTGAGCCAGGTGAGTGTGTTGACAGGAGCCCACGGCTCGATTTCAAGCTCATGCCCCTGCAACTTCAGAAGCCTGAATTCAAGGCCAAGCCGGGAAGGTTTGCGGTTTAAAATATATGCATTGACTCCAGCTGCGTAGGCATCCAGAAACCTCCGGGTTTCCTCATCAAGCATGGCATATTCCTCTTCCGCAATTCTTCTGAAATCAACGGTTCTCAGGTATATATCAACCCCCAGAACAGCGTCTCCGAACAGCTCGGCAAGCCTTCCTGCGCCTATGCGCCGCCAGAACTCCATCTGCCAGAAACGGTCCTGAGCATGCACGAATCCCTGGGCATAGAAAAGATCCTCCATTGTATCAGCGTAAATATGGGGAACTCCGTCTCTATCACGGTAGATCTCCACAGGAGCGCTCAGACCTTCGGCTTTATCCGTTCCTTTTCCAGCCCGAACCGTGATAATAAGTATAAATAGAATGATGATGACAAATAAACTTTTCATGACATTCCTCACTTCAGAGGATAATAAAACTATTCCGCTCTAAAAAAATCTTTCCCTATGGCAAATTTCATTACTGAATACTCCTCCATAGCAATATCCCAGAAAATTTTGGCATGGACAGTATTTCCATCCGGAATAATGGCAACCAGGTTCACATCTTTATACTCTGCTAATTTACTATTGTACCTTTTCTTCTTGATGGTAAGAGTGTATTCATTATCCCGTGGTATCTCGAATACATAATTATAGTCAATTTTTTTGAATGTAACTTCGTCAAGATCGTTAAAACGGCGAGGTTTGCTGTATCCTTTTCTTTTTCCTTCTTTATCTATTATAAAGGCGGTTTCAGTTTGTTCTACTATAAGTATGATTTTATTCTTCTTGACTATATTCCTTTCAGCTTCATCAAGTAGTGAGAAGAACTCATTATACAGAATGGGATATTCGTCCTCTCTGGGGATTGCGAATATTTTTTTCGGTAAACGGTATTTTTTTTTCGTAGGGTCATACCATTCAATATATGGTTTATCTCTGTCGAAATATATAACTATGTTCTCAGCATCCTCACTAAACACATTGTTATTCTGTTCCCTTTCCCAGTTGTTTGCGGTGAGTAGAGTAGTATTATTTCTGAAAAAATTCTGAAAATAACCATATACTACCATAGAATGGTGCATTTTCTCGCTTAAAAACCCGACAATAATCGATCTGCCGCTCTGAATACTCTCTTTTATTTTCTTTAGCTCGATCTGTAAACTCTCATAATCCTGTTTTTCTGCTATATTTATTTTTCCTGTATGATAGTTGGAAAATACAATATCATTCTGGACATAGTCTATTCTTTTCATGATTTCCTTATCTCTTTCTATCAATGTGTAGGCATATTCATGGGGCCACGGTATAAGAGAGGGATGATTTAAATAATAGATCTGTTCACTTGTAAATCCGTAACAGCGCCCTATACTTCCTATGTACATTTTATACATTACTGAGAGAAGAAGTGCCTGCTGATCCTGATTGAGAGAACCGAACCTTTCCAGAGCCCAATCCACAAGGGTTTTTGAAACAAAATCGATGGCATTTTCATATTTGCCGTCGTTTGCAAAGTTAAAATTATCCTTACCCCATACAAATCGGGCGAAAGATATAATAAACTCCCTTTCAAACGTTCCGTATTCTGTATTCAAATATACAGTTGTCTTATACACACCCCTTTGCCTGAATGGAACCCCCCTGAACAACACCTCATTTTTTATGTCTTCAATAGTCAGATCGTGCTGTCCATCACTCTCAAAATCAAAAATAACACTGTTTACAATTTTATCAGTATCCTGAAGGATAAATTCAACTATAGGAGGAGTACCGCTGTGACACTCGACATTCAGATATATATTTCTGTTTTTTACATCGATGAGATAATTATTGCGCGTGTTGTTTTTAAGATAATTATACTTGTTAGGAAGCCTCCTGGCAGGGATGCTGTCCAGCGCAATACTGATGCGGTACTGAAAAAGACTGAATAAAATTACAAAGAAAAAAATGAGTAAACAGGTTTTTACTGCACTTTTCCTTGATCTGTTATTTAAAAAGCTTTTCATAATCATTTGACCTGTCCTTGTTTTAAAATGATAACTCACGTTCCGGTTACAATTATATCAGCAATTGACGTGCCAATATTATATAACAATATAACTTATTTATAATTATAGAGTTAGAGAGAATAGGAGACGTCCCTGCGCAACAGGTCCCTGTAAACCTATTTTTAGCAAGCCTGATTCATAGTAAGATAATTTCTTTTATAACATTGGATTACCAATCTTTTATGAAGGATAAAAGTTTAGAGGGGTCCCGGATGTTGAGCAGGATAAAGTTGTTGAGGATGGAACATGAGGACGCCGGAATGATGGGCCAGTTCCAGGTTGCTGCCGGTCAAAGATAGAGGAGATATGGGATAGTTTGTTCTGGGTACTGCTCTTTCCGCAACCTGAACTACAGCAGAACCACTCATGCAACAGACTTCTTGATATTGCTGCTTCTTTGATTAGCTGTCAACATTTTAGTGATAAAATCTGTCTGTTTGCGAAAATGAATGAACATTGCCATCAGGTTGCATTCTTCGACCAGGGCAGACGGGTTGGTTAATAGAATGATAAAGATATTTCTCCAAAAATAATAAGAAGTAGGCGGCTTCAATCCAAGCTTATTAATAAGTCTGAATAAGGCGATTAAACTTTTAAATTTCCCGGTTAATGAAAGTTTGTTTTTTCTTTTCACATTCAGAATCCTCATAAGTTTCAAACACCTATCGAAATAACTCTTTCGTGAATATATACTTTTTAGAATGTGATTAAAATCATTTATTATCTCAT
>DAOVJS010000064.1 GCA_030673105.1 Spirochaetota bacterium | reverse complement strand
ATTATGATAAGGAAAATAAGTACTCCGACAATGAGTATCAGGACGGGTTCAATCAGGTTCATAAAACGGGAAAACCACTTTTCTAATTGATTCTGGTAATAGCCCCTTAATTGAGCGAAGGCTTTTTCTATATGTCCCGATTTTTCTCCTATACTGATCCATTTCACAAACCTTTCCGGGAATACAGGATTATCAATGAAGGCCTGAGAAAGATTTTCGCCTTTAATGATTTTTTCCCTCGCGTCTAAAATACCGGAACGAAGAGCAAGATTTTTCACAACAACACTTGATGTCTCAAGAGAATCCTCTATTGAAAATCCACCCCCTGTGAGGGTTTCCATGGCAAACAGAAAGTTCAATCCCTCTTTTAGAAATTTTATTTTTCCAATTACGGGTATTTTTAATATGACGCTGTCCAGTTTCCTCGCAATGTCGTTCTGCTTTTTATGTATTATACTTAAAATAAAAATAAGAACTGCGATGGCACCTATTAATAAAAAACCTGCATACAAAAAAACATTTAAGATACCCATCATCATTTCCATGCGGGCCGGCAGCGCGGTCCCGAGTTGAGAGAACATCGCATTTATCCTGGGGAAAACAAACGTGATCATGATCACAATTCCAATAAAGGCTACGCTCAAAACCAAAACCGGGTACATCATGGAGCTGATAAGTTTTTCCTTCAATGCCTTATCATTTTTCAAGTACTCTGTTAACCGCTGAAAAACAGGTTGGAGTGACCCTGCCGCCTCCCCGACTTTTACCAGTCCTCTGTAAAGCGGCGGGAAACTTTCTCCAAAATCATTTAGAGATTCGTTAAACGAACTCCCCTTTTTTATTTTTTCTAAAAGTCTTACGATTATTTCATTGACCGGGCCTTTAATAAAAATGGTCTGAGCAATTTCCAGAGCATTTTTTAAAGTAAAACCTGAAGAGAATAAAAGCGCGAGTGTGTCCGTAAACTCCATAATAGAATTTTTTGAAAAACGCCGTTTTCTTCTGCTTAATCTATGAGCCCTGTCGGCCACTTTTATATGTATCGGGAAAAGGCCGTTTGTTGAAAGCTCGCGAAGTATTACATCTTCCGATAGAGCTTCCTGGATAAAATCTATAGTTTTACCGCCCCTGTCAATAACCTTACACTGATATATAGGCATTATCCGGATATCGCCCTTTCCACTTCAGAGATTGTTGTAATTCCATTAACGGCCTTTTTCAATCCATCAAAAATCAATGTCTTAAGTTCCCTTGATGATAGATATTCCCTTATTTCTGATTCTCTTCTGTTTGAGCTTATCATTTCTTCTAATTGATCATCAGCAGTAAATAATTCAAAAATGCATGTACGCCCCCTGTACCCGGTGTTGTTACATGAATTACATCCTTTCCCCTTGAATAGAGGGCTGTCCGGAGGCAAACCGTGAGTTTTGAGTATTTCAGCCTCATGCTTTGAAGGGTCCTTTTGTACAAGGCAATGTCTGCATATTTTTCTAACCAGCCTCTGCGCCATAGACCCTTTTAACACAGCTGCCAATAGATATGACTGTATTCCCATATTTTTCAGGCGGGTAATGATCGAAATGGAGTCCTTTGTATGAAGTGTAGAAAAAACAATGTGCCCCGTTAAAGCTGCCCTTACGGCAAGTTCCGCTGTTTGTAAATCTCTTATTTCTCCCACCATAATTATGTTGGGATCCTGCCTCAAAACCCTGCGGAGAATGGTATCAAAAGTAAGTCCAATTCTGTCGTTTGTCTGGATCTGGTTGATTCCGTCAGTCACATATTCGATTGGATCCTCTATAGTTATTATTTTAATAGAATCCGATTTTATTTCTCTCAAAATGGCGTTTAATGTTGTGGTTTTACCGCTTCCGGTTGGCCCGGATACAAGAATCAGCCCATGATTAAACTTGAACATACTTTTAAGCAATCCCAATTCCTTTTTTTCAATTCCCAATTGATCCAATTTCAACGGGGTTTTATCTTTGTTTAATAACCTGAGCACAATGGATTCCCCGTCGGCAATGGGGATGATTGATACTCTCAGATCAATAATATCATCGCCCAGATGAACCGTGATCCTTCCATCCTGGGGCAGGCGTTTTTCCATAATGTTGAGATTTGCCATAATTTTTATCCGCGAAGAAACAGCGGGAAATCTCTGTTTTTCTATATGCTGCGCGGTTTGCAGGTATCCATCAATACGGTAGCGCACAAGGACTTTATCAGAAAAACATTCAAAATGGATGTCAGAGGCGTCTTTCCTTAAACCCTCTATTAAAATACTGTTAACAAGATTAATTATTGGAGCATCATTGGCTAACTTGTCCAGAAGATATTTTTCATCATCCCGGGTCCGGTTTACAGCGGCATGGTCAGCTGTAATAGAAAGTTTTTCACCAAGATATCCGGTTAACTCGTTTTTATCGATTCCATAAAATACCGCCCTTGTTCTATGAAAATTCCGTAAATTTTCTACAAGGGCGTTATCCTCAGCATTACATATGCCTATGTAAACAAAATCTTCATTTTCTTTTAATTTTATAACAGAATACTTTTCAATGTACTCAAGAGGATACTGTCTGTCGGCTTCCGGGAGAGGCTTAAAATCCGCTATGGATACTTTTACGATATCGGAATCAAGAAAAAAATTATTTTCCATTTTTATAAATAGTTTCCCCTATTAGCTGAAAAATTTATGGTAAAGTCTTTCCAGGGTGCTTTTGATTCCTGCTTCTTCCTGTTCCCAGAGGTCGACATGAGGGACAATATAAATAACAAATTCTGTTTTATTTACGCTATCTTTTTGAGATCTAAACAATATACCTAATATTGGTATATCACCCAGAACTGGAATTTTCTGAACAATCGTTTCTGTATCTTCTTCTATAAGCCCTCCAATAACAACAGGTTCTCCCACAGGTGTACGCACATTGGTTTTAATAAGTTTTTCATAGGTGGTGGGAGGTTTTCCTGTGTCGGTGGATACATCCGCACCGCGCTTGGAGACTTCCGCGTCAACTTCCATGGTAATCATGTTGTCTCCGGAAACCCACCCTTTTATAGTCAATTTCAATCCGGAGCTTATTTCTCTTACAATCCCGGTGGGTCTTAATTCACCGGTATTAGGATCGGTTTCATATTCCCTGTAGCGGTAGGTGCTTGTATTTTGAAAACGTATCTCTTCTTCAGAGATGCCGTTCAACGTAGTATCGGCTAATACCCTTGCCCTGTCCTCACTCAGATCAAGATTCAAACTTAAAGCAAATTGAACTCCGAAAGCTGTGACAACGTCAAAATTCAATGCAAGCAATTTACCCATCGAAGCGACAAATCCGCCCCTGGCCCCTTCAGCCGGTGGATTCTGGGCTGTAAATATATTATCACTGAGGTTCTGGTTCAGGCTGAGCGCTTCACCCTCCTGATATTGAATAACGAGCACCTCATATCTCAGCTGCGGAATAGGTCTGTCAATAACTGACAGTTCCTTATTAAATGAATCAAGTTTCTCAGGCGTGCCCCTGACAAAAATTATTGACGGATTGCCTGTAACAATTATGTCTTCCTTTGACATTGACGGCGGCAGGTTTTTCTTCAAATAATCTGCTTTTATGTATTTCAGCTTTACACTTTTAACGTCCGGGGTCCTGTCAATTAATTTGAAATACTGTTCAAGCTCCTCCTTTTTTTCAGGCTGTAAAAGAATGACAAATGAGTTGCTGTTGGGAATAATAATAGGGGTTGAATATTTAAAAGAAGGAGGAAGCAATTTTTTCAAATTCTTTACGCTTATATAGTTTAGATCAAAACGGTAATACTTCTGGCCTTCTTTCGGCTTATCAATTTCTTTTATAAATTTCTGTATCGGTCCGATTTCTTCCAGGCTTCCGCTTAATATCAGGGCGTTTGAGTTTACATCCAGTTTATAGAACCTCGTCAAGGCTAAATCCGGCGGAAAGAGTTTGGGTAAATCCTGCACATTCAGATATATTAAGGGGATTCGAACGGTCGATTTAAATTTTTTCAGCACGTCTTTTTGAGTAATGCCGAATATATAATAGATCTTACCAACTCTATTATAGTCAGCATTAGCCTGCTCCAGGACAAGCCGTAAAAGCTGTTCGAATTTTTTGTCACTGAAACGAAGGGTCTCCAGCAGTTGATCGCTTTTCATTAAGAGAGAATACTCATAACCCGCTGTTGTAAATAATTCATTAATTACTTCAAAAAAGCGCGCTTTTTGTGTATTGATTGAGTAGAGATCATTCTGTTTAGAAATCGAAACACGTTTTTTAGGTACTTTATCTTTTTGTGCCGGTTCACGCTTTTCAACAACTCTTTTTATATAATAATAATCTTTATCTACAATCAGGTTATAGTTCACGAACTTTTTAATAAGTATTTCTATCAATTTGTCCGGCTTTACATTTTTCACATGAACAGTTATGGGAACGGAAGGCAATGAGTCATAGAGTATTGTTCTACCGATAGCCTCTGAAACAGAACGGACAAGAAATGACAGATCAACATCTTCAGCATCCATACTGATCATATCCAGAGAAGTTTCATAGTCCGTTCTGATCTTTGAAACATAGTATATCTTCCCTTCTTTTTGATAATACAATTTATAGGTTTGCAGGAAAGTCGTCAGAGCGGTTTCAAAATCGGTCTCAAAAAAATAATATGATACGCGCCCCTTTACTGTTTGATCAGGAATGATTGATATTTCAGCCATCTGTGCGAGGGCGATAAGTATGTCTGTTATTTCCTGATTTTTAAACTCTATTTCTTTGATCTGCTGCGCGAATAATAGTGGAGAGGAAAAACAAATTATTATTAACGTGATTATTATTAATTTTGTTTTCATATTCTTTTTCTTTTTTGATAGTTTTATAACGATAAATTAATAAAGCTCGATATAATATCCTTTATTAAAAAGGATAAAATCGCTCCTGACACAAGAAACGGCCCGAAGGGAATCCGTTCCTTTTTATCTATCCTTCCAATTTTTATCAATACCAGTCCAAATATCAATCCGGTTAATGATGCAAGAAAAATTGCCGTAATCCACCCCATAAAGCCTAAAACAACAGCCATGAAGGCTGACAGCTTCGCATCTCCCAGCCCTATTTTCCCTCCGGAGAAAAACCATAGTATAAATATAAATACAAAACCAATTGCCCCGTTCAGTAAGAGTAGAAAAATATTCTCTTTTAATATCATCCCTTTTGCAATAAAAACGGCAAGGCCTGTGAGCGTGAGCTTATCGGGTATCTTTTTTTTTTAATGTCTGAAACAGCTATCGGCACCAGGAATATAAGAAATAATATAAAATCAAACCATTCTGAATAAATTATTTTTTCGATCATCACGGATTATACTGCTCACGCTCTTTTGAAAAATCCTGCAATAGGCCGAACCTGCAGCTTTACAGCAACCTGGAACATATACAGTTTTACAAGGATATATTCTCACATTAGCAACATTATTTGTCAAGACTAATATTTTCGGAGTAATATCCGGACTATTTATTTTTCAATTCATTTTCACATTTGTACCTTCTATAGCGCTTTAACATATTTCATGATCTGTTTCATATTCGTGTTCAGGAGGTGAAAAATGGTAAATAAGGTCTCAAAAAGAGAAAGGTTAAGTATAGATGTTTTTCCGGAAGGACATAGAAAAATCAAGGATAGATCAAAAACCCTCTAAAATATAAGGTCTGTTATCAGATTGATGTTGTCTGTAAACTTATAGCCTACCATGTTGCAGTCAATTTCCGCCTCGTGTTTCGAGAGTTTGTCAGCCAGCTCTTTGTATTTATGCACCAGCTTCACGCCGGTCTGGAGCGATTTCGCCCTGTCGTCTCTCGGGGCTATTATGTCAATGGCCTGCCAGCCGTCATAATCGGTTTTATTCATGTAATAGTAGAACTCGATAATTTCCCAGAAATTGACGGTCCCAAAGATCATATCAGGATCCGCGTCCCTGTAATTTTCATTCAGATGTATCTGGAAGAGCTTTTTGGCACGATCCAGTATGACGACCGATTCGGCAATATGCTCCTGGGCCATGAGAGAATGACCTACATCAAGCGCCCCTCCCACGTTATCAAGGCCCACCTCGTTCAACAGCATCATCAGCTTGCCCGTATTACTGACATACTGCCTCTGGCGGGGATCCTTGTTCTTCGCTTCAACCGCAATCTTGACACCGGAGTCATGCTCGCCTAACTCCTGAAGTGTTTCAACAAGATACTTCCACCCGTCGTAGTAATTGGCCTGGAAGGGGTAGTCAAACCCGTCGTGGGCCGGCCAGAAAAGGACACTGTAGGCGTTTAACTCTTTCGCGAAATCTATCCCCTCCTTGAATATCCTGATTGCCTCTTTTCTCACATCTTTCTCTGTTGTGCTGTACGCGCCGTTCTTCCACTTCCTGTCGCTCCAACTTTCAATAAATACCTCTGAAACCTTTAAATTATATTCACTGAGCTTCTTCTGGACCTTCACAGGATCATCCGGCATCAGGGCCGGCGGGTACATCTGAAACACACCATCCAGCCCATCTGTTTTTGAAAAAATTTCAAGCATCTCATCAATGCTTAAGTCATCATAATAACCTCCGGGAACATACCTTTCAGCATAGGTCCCCAGACAAAACACATGCGCGCTTACCTGGTGTTTCATCGGCTTCTCCTTTGGTTTAAAAAGTTATTTTCGATACTACAGGCCCTAAAAAATATCTATATCTATGGTTTTATCCACCAAAAGCTGATACAATTAAATTGATTACACCAGGCCCAGATACCTTTCATACGCCTCATCCCATCCGGCCCTGCCCCGGGGCTCGTAATGGACCACTTCCGAAGACCGGAGCGCTATTTCTCTCCCCTCCTCCAGGGACCCGATCTCCCCGGTTCCTTTAAGCTGCATAAGGAGATTTCCGACTGCCGTGGTTTCTGTCGGCCCTGCTATTACCGGAACACCCATCATATCAGCGGTCCACTGGCATAGGAGACGGTTTTTAGTCCCGCCTCCTACAAGATGAAGGGTATCGATCTTTTTACCTGAAAAATTCTCGAGATTCTCCAGGTTATACCGGAACTTCATGGCAAGACTTTCATAGACACACCGCGCCACCTCACCCATGCCTTCAGGCGCTTTCTGCCCCTTTTCCCTGCAGTACACGGCCACCTGTCCGGGTGTATCCGAATTGACCGGCGCGAATACAGGGTCATCCACATTGATAAATGACTTAAAAGAGCCGGCTTTTGAGGATTCTGAAACAATTTCGTCCCAGGGTATATCCCTGCCCCTGTCCCTTATCCATTTTTTCCTGCACTGCTGTATTATCCACATTCCGGTAATGTTTGCCGCGAGGAAGGTCTTTCCGTCCGCTCCCCCTTCATTTCCATACCCGGTCTTAAAAACATCGTCCGTTATAACAGGCTCCTCAGTCTCCATTCCGGCAACACACCACGTTCCCATGCTGATAAACGCCCAGCTGCTTTTTTTATCGGTCACGGGCACCCCGGCTTCTGCTGAAGCGGTATCATGGGTCGCAGGGACAATGACAGGGATGGGCTTTATTTCAAGCTCTGAGCACACATCATCCTGAATGACACCGATTTTCGTTCCTGGCATCAAAGCCTCACTGAAAATGCACCGCGGTATACCGAGCCTGTCAATTATTCCATCCGACCATCTCTTTGCCTTTATATCATACATTGCCGTTGTGGTGGCATTCGTGTACTCATTGCATATTTCTCCTGTTAAGAAGTAGTTTAACATATCCGGTGTCATCAGGCATTTATGGGCATTGACAAGCTCGAGAGCATTGTCCAGCTTTAAAGCATACATGCTAAAAACACCCATTATTGATATAAGAAATATTCCTCCCATTTCGAAAAGCTCACGCTCGGGAATTATTTTATAAACCTCTTCGTTCATACTGTTTCTTCTTTCGTCACGGTAATGGACAGGGTTTGCAAGAAGCTTTCCATTTTTATCGATAAACCCGAAATCAACGCCCCATGTGTCTATACCTATTGACTCGATATCTTTATACTTTTTTAAAGAAGACTGAATTCCTATCTTCAGTTCTGAGAAGAGACGGAGTATGTCCCAGTAAAGCGTGCCTGCCGCTCTCACAGGCCTGTTGTCAAAGCGGTGTGTTTCCTCAAAGGTAAATCTTTCACCGTCATACCTGGCAATCAGCGCCCGCCCGTTGCTCGCGCCGAAATCAAATATCAGATAATTTTTTTCCGCCATGACCTTACCCCGTAAAGAATATTGTCAAATTGTATCTATAAAAATAAAAATTGCAATTTCTTTATGCGTTCTTTATGAGCTCACGTACAGATAATCTTTATATTCCACCTTCTTCGCCTTCTTGAGATCCATCCAGTACGCGAACTCTTCAATATATTTACCAACATTTTGCATTACCATCGGATAATGATGGGGAAGCCCTTTAACAAGCAGAGTGTTCATGAGATCAATTACCTTTACCGGCTCATCGTACAGCATGAGGTTTTTGACCCATCCCCTGCTCCCGTCGAATGTTTTTTTGTCTTCGTCAAAGGTCCTTCCTGTAAAATAATAAAACTGATCCGCGTCACCTGTAAATCTGAAAACAGTTATATCACTGTCCCGGAAAATAACATCCGTGACAGGACCGCAGTCCTTGAGATTTTCATCTTTGGAATAGTCGGCAAAATAATGCCTCTCTAGCTTTACACCCCTTTTGTTTGCCATATCAAAGGGGGAAGTGCCGCAGTGCCACAGCATAAGTGAGTTGTCCTTCACATCAAATTTCGGCAGGTCCATCAGGACCGTACTGCTGCCGGTGAGTATCTTTAACAACAGCATCGACACTGTGCCCAGCACATCCGCTTCACAGCCCGCGGGAATACCGGTGTTGTTCAGAAGCGCGTTTATCAAACAGCCTGACATGCCTTCAAGGGGCATAAGTTTGGGCCAGCATGAAAAAGCAACTGCCGAATAATCATTTTCTTCACATATTTTTTTTATTGAAAGAAACATTTTTACAGAATTGACTATTTTGTCTTTGCCGATTCTCTCTGAATAGCTCGCGGAATAAAGGTCTTTCAGTTCTTTCTGCACAAGACTCTCCGGCATCTCTTCGCTCATGGCTATGATGTCTTCGACTTCATAGTCCCTTGACACGTCCACACCGAGATATTTATATACATCCCTGACATCGCTGTAGTGATTGATGTGGCCGTCGGCCAGTTTGCCTATCTGGGCTACTTTCGCGTTTCTCAGGTTTTTCTTTGCTGTCAGAGCCTTAACTGTTATCTCAAACCGCGGTTTAAAAAACTCACCGTCCATAGGCCCGAAAAACCATTTAACTTTTTTCGGCCTGCCTTTAAAATTGTGCCTCGCTATTCCGCTGTTCTGGGACATGTTCACAAAAGAAGCGAGGGGCATGGGGCCTTCATCCCTCGGCTCTTCAATTGCCCAGAGCCCGACATCCGCCCCTGTCTTCATTATCTCAAAGACAAGGTCGCCAATAATATAGGAAGGATGAAACAGCAGAAGGAAATCAATGTCTTTCGCGTCAAGGTCTTCCCGGATCTCCCTGGCATCTTTAATAGTGAGCATTATTTTTTTATACTGTGTGATTTCAAAGTCCAGGACTTCTGACAGCTTGTCCAGCTCTTTCTGATAATAAGAAAAAAGATCAAGCCCCACTGTTGAAAATCCATCCATAAAACCTGCCACAAAACCTATCTTTAATTTTTTCATGGTCTGCTCCTTGAAGGTTTTATCGTGATACACACCGGCATGACACACCGGCGCATGGTAATGTTTTTTTAACAAGAATGCCAGTTTTTAATTCTTTTATTATACGTGATTGGGATAAAATTTAAAGCTAAAAACAATTTACTCCTATTCAAAACCTGTCGTTCTATCATTTTAACAGCCGAAATGTGCTTCTGTTTCTGATATTGATTCGTCTATAATCTCCATTGCTTTAGCCGCAAGCTTTTCAGTCATTATCAGCGGGGGGGCAAGCCTTAAGATATTACCGGCCGGAATCCACGCGAGCCCTTTGATAAAGGCCTTCTCATATACCATCCTCCCTGCCTCAACGAATGGTTCTTTTGTGTTTACATCTTTCACAAGCTCAATTGCCATAAGAAGTCCCCTGCCCCGGACATCTCCTATTATTTTATGGCTGCTTTTCATTTTTTTCAATTTTCTCATTAGTATTTCACCGATCTCAATCACATTATCAAGAATATTTTCCTCTTCAAAAACCTCCAGGGTCGCGCAGGCAGCGGCGCAGGCCATGGGATTTCCTCCGTAGGTAGTAGATGCCGACATTTTTTCAAGGGCCCACGCATGTTCCTCTCTCACCGCTATTCCGCTGAGCGGAAAACCACCGGCTGTGCCCTTGCCAAAAATAATTATATCGGGGATGACTTCATAGTGTTCGACACAGAACATCTTTCCAGTCCGTCCCATTCCGGTGAGAATTTCATCAACAACAAAAAGCATGTCCTTATTCTTACAGATCCTCAAAACTACGGGCAGTATTTCGTTCTGATAAACAACTGCGCCGCTGTAGCCCTGGATGGGCTCCATGACAACCGCGGCCTGCGCGCCGGTCCCCTCATTATCTATAGTCCCCTCAAGGATATCCATGCACAGAAGGCCGCATTCCGGGTAAGTGCGCCTGAAAGGACAGCGGTAGCAATTCGGCGCCGGGGCCAGATGACAGCCTGAAAACCTCGGCCCGAACACCGTGTTCCCCAGGGATGAAATGCCCATAGCCGCGCTGGTTTTCCCGTGCCAGTCACCCCAGAAAGAGAACATCTCATATTTCCCTTTCTTAACCGTGCGCACGGCTCTCAATGCCGCCTCGACTGATTCGGCTCCCCCGCAAAAAAGCTGTATGCCGCTCAAATCACCGGGGAGCACGGAAGCCATCTTTT
>DAOVJS010000008.1 GCA_030673105.1 Spirochaetota bacterium | reverse complement strand
CTGTAATCGGATCTGCACCGATAAATACCGGGCCCGCGTGCAGGGCCGCGCGGATATTTATGTTTTTTGTGCCCGAAATAACATCCATCAGCATCGATGTAAACTCAAGCGCGTCCTTTGCTCCGTCAAAAACGGCATGCATGATATCTCCCCATAAGGAAAATATCTTTGGCTTTCCATCAAGATACTTTAAACGTTCCGAAACCGCTTTAAGTATGTCGTGCATAAAATAGGGCGTGCGCTCTTCTGCGGCTTTTCCGGGCCCAATTATTTCCGCGAAAAGGATGCACTGCATAGAATGGATGACCCCTGTTGGAATACCCGCACCGGGGAACTCTGCAGACTTTGCTTTTTCCTTATGCTTTCCTGAGCCCGCGGCCGGAGGATTGAGTCCGGTTGGATCGATTATCCGGATTTTTTCTTTGTGCGGCCATCGGCTGAATAGTTCGCTGGTGCTTCCCTGTTTCGGATGCTTTGCTGCAGAGCCTAAAACCACAAGAAGCTCAGGTTCTGTAAGAAGGAGGCGAGCACGGATGATACTCATTCCCATGATCACGCAGTTCAAAAAAGAAAATAGTGAGTCATTCGCAAAATATCCTTCTTCTGTTATGTATTTTACGGAGATCTTTTCAAGGATCGCGAAAAATCTGTCCTCCCACTCTATGCCCGCGTACGAAACGCTCGTCTTCAGGAAATCCCCGGCACAGAACGGCAGGTAAACATTCACCTCGGCACCCCGCTCGATCATTGCCTCAATAAACAGTATATCCGCGCCGCACGCGGCAGAGCAATAGCCTATCCCGGCATCCAGCTCATCAAGAACGATTGCTATCTCTTTCTTTACGGACCCAGCTGCAAAATCTGGAAATCTCGGTACTTTTCGATCAGCGCGGTCTATCATGTGCCCTGAAAAGGTAATGATGCCGGGGGGTTTGAAAATGGCCAAAAGCTCAACCGGTACCCGGGCATACTTTTCTATAAAGCAGATCTGCTGATAAGTGCTGTTTAGGTCCCCGTAATTACCATGCGCCTCCTCACGGGCTTTTTTATAAAATCGGATCGATGCGCTGAGATCATTGAGGATCAAGTAAGCCTCTCCGAGTGAGGCTAAACACCAGTAATCTTTTTCCTTCTGACGATCGATAATATCGATGGTCTGCCGCGCAATTTTCTCAGCTTTTTCTCTCTCTCCGAGGATATATGACATAGTCGCGGCATTGATCCCGAGATAGTACTCTTTCAAGCGCTCGAAAGACCTCAGGTAGGTGTCTCTCGACAAATAAGCGTATTTGATATCTCCGCTCTTTTTCAGAACATCTTTGTAAACCCTGCCCAGAATACCTGCGGTCTCAGAATCGTGATGGCCCCTGTTGTAAAGATCTTCAAGGCAGTTCTTTGCTTTTTCTGTTGAGCCCAGCCGTGCGAGGGAGAGAGCATATAACTGTGCTATTCTCACATTATCGGGAAAAGTCTTTCGTGCTGTGCTGGCCAGGTTGTATGCATTGAAAATCCTGCCCTGTGACAGGCAGGATTCAATATCAAGTATATTTTCTTCCGGCTGTTTTTTCATGGCATCGCTCTATGGTCGGGAAACCCTATTTTCTGAGAGCCGAACGCAGTTTTCTAAAGAATTCTTCGTCTTTCAGGTCATGTTTATTTACAAAGTGAACGGATCCGAGCTGAAGTTTCAATCCGCTTGACATGCGTGTATTATCGAGATATATGACCAGTATATTCTTGTTTTCACTGAAAGCCAGGTTGATTTCGTTCCTGATGTTCCTAGACTTCACCGCGAAAGGGCTCATGAACACGAGAAACTGGCCGCATTTGATGATCTTCCTGCCAACTATCTCAGGCCATTCCTCCCCGGGCTCCAATCCTTCATCGTACCAGAAGCGGTAACCGCTGTAGTTGAGCTTGTTGATAATAGCGAAAACGGCTTTCATATCATTGTGGGCATAGCTTACAAAAATGTACGGTTTCGTCCCGCTGTACGCTCTGAACGGAGGCTTAACAGTGCTTTTAGTACTTTTTATGACGACTCCCCTTTTTTTGGCAGGAGTTTTTTTCGGAGCTGCTTTTTTCTTCACTGCTGTTGTTTTTTTCTTTAGGATTACCGCTTTACCGCCAGCAGATTTCTTGACCCCGGATACAGGTGTTTGCCTGCCTGTTTTCTTCACATGGCCGGCTTTTACTCTGGCTCCTTTTCCTGTCTTTGTAGTTCTTGCAGTCTTTACATTCTTTAATGCTGCTTTTTTAGATACTTTTGTTATCTTCTCCTTAATTCCTTTAAGTTTGCCTTTACTCTTTTTGCCCTTTGCCGCTTTTGGTCGGGATTGGTTTTGCGCAACAGCCATATGTTTAATCCCCGGTCGTTTTAATTGGATATCCTAATCATATTGTACTATGCCCCGAACTAAGTCAAGAAAATTTCTCTTGACATTGACTGGTCGGCCAGTTAAGATTGCCTGTAATTTACCGGTAAGCAAAAAAAATGGAGACACTCATATAAATGAGGGAGATCCTGCGGGGATTGCTTCATCTTGAGCAGGGAGAACAAAAACTGGTCCTGCTCAGCCTTCTTCAATCCTTTTTTATCGGCGCAAGCCAGGTCTTTACGGGAACAACGGCAAACACACTATTCCTTATTAACTTTGAGGCAAAGCTGCTGCCTCTGGTATATATTGCATCGGCGCTGACAGTTCCGGTGATCGGCATACTGCTTATACGGTTGGAGAAAAGGCTGTCTCATAAGCTTGTATCTATTATGATCCTTCTCCTCCTAACAGGCGTGCCTCTTCTGTTATTATCACTGTTTTATGTTTCCCCCGGCCTCCGTATCCTGACCTTTATCCTGCTGGTATGGGTGGACGCGGAAATCATACTTTCCGGCCTTGTATTCTGGACGACAGCCAACCGGCTGTATAACATCCGCCAGGCTAAACGGCTGTTCGGGCTGATAGGAAGCGGTCAGGTAATCGCATATATCGCGGCAGGGGCCCTTATCCCCCTCCTTGTTCGGCACATTGAAATTCCTCTGCTTCTAACAGTATCGGTGGGCGGGCATGTTTTTTCCCTCCTGATCCTTTTAAACCTGCACCGTCTGTTCGATGACAGGAAAAAAAATATATCATCTATTGATGAATCTTCCCGTATTCCATTATCCGGTTTTATTAAGGAGAATTATCTCAGAAATATTTTCCTGATGGTCGGCCTGGGATATCTTGTCTATTATTTTGTGGATCTCTCCTTTTACGATTTAAGCCAATCCCTCCTGACCCCCGGGCAGGAACTCGCCTCCTTTCTGGGAGTATTCTGGTCAGCTGTCGGGATCGGGAACCTGTTTATGCGGACGGTAGTTTATGGACGCTGGACAACAGCTACAGGCATACGAGGCGGTCTGCTTGCGGGTCCGGCCTTGATCGGACTGGGTGCTGTATCCGCGATTCTTCTTTCAGCGTTTAATCCTTCCCTGAGCTCGATCTTTATTGTCATAATTATAACCAAATTCCTGGAAAGAGTTTTTATCAATTCCATGTATGTTCCGGCATATTTTACCCTGTTCCAGCCCTTTGAAGATAATATTCGGGACAGACTCCAGAATTTTACGGAAACTGTAATCGGCCAGGGAGCCGGTGGTATTGCCGGTCTCTTTTTACTGCTGATATTTGTCTACATGGTACTTCCTCCGGTGATTGTCTACCTGCTGCTCTTTTTCATAATTTTTATCTGGATTTTCAGCATATTAAGAATAAGCGGGGGATACCGAAAATCCCTGGCAGAGGCTCTCAGGACAATGGGCCTGAAAGGCAGAGAAATTACCCTGTCGAAAAATGACATAAATTATCTGAAAGATGAACTGAAAAGTGACAACCCCCTGAGGGTTAAAGCATGCCTGACAATTCTGGGCAATAACAACTGCACTTTAAATACCGGGGATAAAATACTTCTGCTCAATAACAGTTCACCGCTTGTACAGGCGGAAGTCTGTTCCATGCTGATCCAGGAGCAGGACCCCGTGCTGCTGCCTGAATTGTTGAAACACTTTAATCAAAGAAAAAATACCGGAATGATTCCCGGGCTGATGGAAGCCATAGGGGCGACAAAAGAAGAGGAAGCATTCCGATTGCTGACCGGCCTGCTAAACAGCAGCAATACCGGGCTGCGTGATGAAGCAATACTGTCTCTTTTACGGTATTTTCCGGAAAATGAGGATGTGGTTCCCCTGAAGGAGATGCTTCATGAATGGACAGTTTCAGAAGCAGTGGAAAAAAGATTTTCGGCCGCATTTATCATACCCGGGTTGACCGATAAGGAGTTTATCCGGGATACCTCATTACTGCTGAATGATAAAGAAAGTGAAATTCAGAAACTAACTGTTAATTCCCTTTCTCCCGATATGGTTCCTGTTCACCTGGACACTCTTATTAAGGTCATGAACCGGCCGGGATTGGAAACATCATCTGTTCAGGCTTTATCCGGGACAGATAAGGAAATAACAGGGAAACTGGAAGCAGTTTATAATGATTTAGATGAAAATGACATATTCAAGAAGGCATGTATTACCAGGATATATAAAAATCAGGCCAGAGAAAGTAATAAGTATCTTCTCTGCGCGAAACTGGAGGAAGAAGATATTGCTTTACGGGCGGATCTTCTCTACGCTCTGCAATCCTGCGGCTATAAAGCACAGCATTATGATATCGGAATGCTGCAGGGACTTCTTGAGTCCGAAAGAGAATACTGTTTTAAAATATTCTCGGCAATAAAGGTCCTTATCCGGGAATCCGACAACCTCCTCGCTGACGGTCTGAGACACGAGGTTGAAAAATCAGTCGAGCGCATCTTTATTATCCTCAGCTTTATATACTTTTCCGAAGAAATTATTGTTGCATTAAACAACCTTAATTCCAGATCAGCTGAAAAACGGGCATTTGCTCTTGAACTGGCTGATACGCTGATCAGCAAGAAATATAAACCTCTCGTTTTCCCGATTATTGAGGATTTTTCCATTGATAGAAAAATAAAACTGCTTGAAAAGAACTACAGAAATCTACGGCTGCCTGACAGAAGTGAACTGCTGGGAAGTATTAATCAGGGACATTGGAAAAACAGCTGGCTGGAAACCTGCGTCAGGTATTTAAACAGGGACAGCAGGGCCCAAAACCTGGTTAAAACCGTGAAGATATTGCGAAAGGCGGAACTTTTCTCGGAAATACCGGATGAAAAACTTGCAGGCCTGGCTCCAATAACAGAGGAATTCAATTATTCTGAAGGCCGGCGGATAATAACAAAAGGGGAGACGGGGACCTCCATGTATATAATAGCAGCCGGGCGTGTCAAAGTGCATGACGGTGATACAGTGCTGGCGGAAATCGGGAGGGGAAGTTTCTTCGGTGAACTTGCCGCTTTAAGCCCGGAACCTCGCTCCGCCTCAATAACAGGAATTACCGCCACACAGCTCTTCAATATCGAACAGAAGGCCCTGATTGAATTTATGAAAAGCAATCTGGATGCCGGCAGGGCTGTTATTTCCGTGCTTTGTCTTCGGATAAGAGATGCTTTAAAAAAGAAAGAATGTTTAATGCCCGGCTGCCAGGCAGAGTCGGCCGGTAACACAATCACGACAGACCTGAATGATGAACCGGGGCTGCTTAAAAAATTCCTTTCTTTAAAATCACAGCCGGTATTCCATAAACTTCCGGTTACTATTCTGACAGAAGTGGCCGAGAGAGAAAAACGGCTAAAAGTAAAAAAGGGGCATACCCTCTTTATAAAAAGCGAAAGAAGTTCGCGGCTGTATCTGGTTATTGAGGGCCGGTTCAACGTCGAGAGTAACAATAAGCTGGTACAAACGGTCGGGAAAAACCAGATTCTCGGTGAGCTTTCCGCCCTGGATTCCCGGAAGAGAGAAGCATCCGCCCGGGCTTCCTGTGATTCAGTGGTACTTGAAATAAACCAGCGCACTTTAACCGATCTCATGTGGAACCAGTATGATCTTATTGAAGGTTTTTTACAGATATTGATCTTTAGGTTAAGACAAATAAACAGGATAGAGCGGTGACTTTTGATCTACGGTGCACGAGGATTATGAAAATATACATTAAATTCAGTCGAATCATATGTCTCCGGATGGTGCTGTCATTCTTATCCATCAGGAGAAATTTGTGATAAACCGGCAGGACTCTACAGGCGGATATGTTGATCTGCCCTTTGTAAGTGAATA
Source organism: Spirochaetota bacterium (assembly GCA_030673105.1). Classification (GTDB taxonomy): domain Bacteria; phylum Spirochaetota; class B62-G9; order B62-G9; family DRHN01; genus DRHN01. Next base: position 26,239 of record DAOVJS010000008.1, on the reverse strand, counting down.
CTATGATTATATTTTCAGAGAATTACAGGATATAAAGGTTTATGTAGATCTTGCCTTAAAATCCGGCGGCCCGGTGCTGGAGCTGGGTTCCGGAACAGGCCGTATAATGGTTCCGATAGCGCAAGCCGGAGTTTCAATTACCGGCATTGACCTTTCCGAACAGATGATAAACATATGCGGGAACAAATTGAAATCTGAATCGGAAGAAACCATGAGGAACGTTGAGATTATTAAGTCTGATTTGCGCAAATTCGATCTTGGAAAAAGATATCCTCTTGTAATTATTCCTTTCAGTACTTTTCAGTATCTACTAAATGTAGAAGATCAACTCTCCTGCCTTGAATCATGCGCGAGACACCTTGAAGATGGGGGGCTCTTTGTCCTTTCAGTATTTAACGAAGCAGTTTCGCGCCTTTCAGACGAAAGTCTTTACAATGAGTTCGATATTACCCCGGAATTCAAAATGCCGGATGGAAGAACGGTTTTTCGTGGATTTCGATATGTTGAAAGGGATTACACAAAGCAGGTGGAAATTAAGGAATCTATCTTTTATATTATCCATCCTGATGGAAGGCATGAGCGTCTTGTTCATAAATTTGGAATGCGCTATTTCTTTCAGTTTGAGCTTATCCACCTTTGCGCCCGGACCGGTCTAAAAGTGAAAGGAGTATATTCCGATTATAATTACAGGCCCTTTGACGCGGGCTTCAGAGAGGGGCGGCTGATCATCATCGCTGAAAAATCAGCCGGAAAATAGTATCAAGCAAAAAATGGAAGAAATTACACAGGCCCCTGGCACCACCTGCTGTGTCTCAAAAGTCATTTTTTATGTTAAGGGACAGCCTGAATTATATACTATTTACTTCAAACTAAATAAAGTTTATACTCTGTTATCACCTGCTGCTCATTGCCCTTGATTATATTCAAAATTTGATAAATAGATAAGGAGCTTTTTATGCCGGTTGCAGATTATAAAACCTACTGTAAAATGCTTGAAAACGCGCTGCAAAACCATTTTGCTTATCCGGGGGTTAACACAACCTCCATGGTCACAGCAAACGCGGCACTGCAGGCATTTGCCGAGAAAAATAGTGATGGAATTATCCAGGTTTCTACCGGAGGAGGTGAATTCGCGTCCGGTCTGGGTGTAAAAAACAGTGTGATCGGCACAATATCAATGGCGGATCACATCCGCAGGATGGCCGAGAACTACAACGTATACATTGCTATACATACCGACCACTGCTCACCAAAAAAAGTAGATTCATTCCTCATTCCATTAATAATGGAAACCGAAAAACGGCGTTCGAAGGGACTGCCCAACCTGTTTAACAGCCATATGTTCGACGGGAGCGAGCTTCCTTTGAAGGAAAACATGGATATGGCGGTAAGACTTCTTGAAAGGTGCTCGAAATGCGGAATTGTTCTCGAAGTCGAAGCCGGGGTAGTGGGCGGCGAAGAAGATGGTATAAACACGGAAGGAATTCCTGCAGAAAAACTGTACACCACACCGGAGGACATGGTTGAAGTGCACAGGAGGTTGAGCGCTGTCAAGGGCGCCCGGTATATGTTCGCGGCTACATTCGGTAATGTGCACGGTGTTTACAAGCCCGGAAATGTTAAATTGAAACCTGAAATCCTCCGCAAGGGCCAGGAAGCAGTGGTAAAGGAATTCGGAGACGCCGCAAGATTTTTTCTGGTTTTCCACGGAGGCTCAGGCTCATCAAAAGAAGAAATCAAGGAAACACTCCAGTACGGTGCCGTTAAGATGAACATTGACACCGATACTCAGTACGCTTTTACCAGGCCCATTTTCGATTACATGGCTAAAAACTATGATGGTGTATTAAAAATTGATGGCGACATAGGCAATAAAAAAACCTATGACCCGAGGTCATATCTCAAACTTGCGGAAAGAGGTATGACCGAGCGGCTGATGCAGGCCTGTGATGATCTGGAATCTTCCGGAAAAACACTTTTCAGGTAAAAACGGATCTTATATAAACGACATTGCCGTTATGTAATACCGTTATTTTAGCTGCTGTATTTAATGTCCAACTGTACCTGAATCTTTGTTCTCAATAAACTCCAAATAAGAGTACTCTCAAAATGGATCCGTGATGTCATTACAAAGTTTTACCTGTATCACTTATATGGATTGACATCTTCACCTGAAAGAAAGTACAATAACGGAAAGATAGTATCAGGAAAAAATGGAAGAAATTACAGATATTTCAGGCGGATATATAGAACACGATTTTGTGGCAGAATACTATGATTATATTCTGCCATACGCAGATGATATTGATTATTATATTAATCTCGCGAAACAGTCAGGTGGCCCCGTACTGGAGCTCGCCACCGGCACGGGAAGGACGATAATACCGTTAGCAAAAGCCGGAATAGAAATCATCGGCCTGGACATCTCTTCACGAATGCTGAATCTTTGCCGGAAACAGATAGAGAAAGAAAAAGAGGTGGTGAGGTCACGGATAACCCTGCTTGAAAGAGACATGCGGGATTTTAATATAAACAGGACTTTTCCCCTTGTAACCATCCCTTACAGCTCATTTACCTATCTAACAGAGGTAGAGGACCAGCTATCCTGCCTTGAATCGGTTAACAGACATTTAGAGCCCGGCGGAACGTTTTTCATGACAGTGTTCAATGAATCAGTCCAGGCCCTTGAGGATACAGGTGCATTCAAGGAATTTGATATTACCCCTGAGTTTACAATGCCCGATGGCAGGAAAGTGTACCGCAGATTCTGTTACGTTGAACGGGATTATACCCGGCAGGTTGAAGTCAAGGATTCTATATTCTATGTGACGCACAGGAATGGTAAAAAGGAACGCCTGGTACACCGTTTCTCCATGCGGTACTTCTTTTCCTTTGAGCTGATACACCTGTTTGCCCGTGCGGGGCTTGAAGTAACCGGCCTCTACTCGGATTATAACGGCACACCCCATGACGCTGCTATAAGAGACGGGATGATTATTGTAACTGCCAGAAAAGGGAACTGACATGTCTGTTCTGAACATTAATATTTCATCGATTTTAAAAAATCTAAAATCAGTAAAAAATTTATGCGAGAGCAGGGAATGTAGTCTTGTCCCTGTAACAAAGATCTGCCTCTCAGATCCTGTTATCGTTAAAGCCTTCAAGGGCTGCGGGGTAGACACGATCGCTGACTCAAGCCTTGATAATTTTAATAATCTTGCAACAGATATCAAGCGGTTCCTGTTAAAAATAAGATTAAACGAAGCCAGGAGCGGTAACATTAGCTGTGATTATATTTATACATCAAGCATGGATGTTATAAAATCCCTTTCTGAAAGGGCTGACCATAAAAATTACAGGGTATTCCTGGCTTTCGAGCTGGGTGACCTGCGGGAAGGAATACTTCCGGGCGAGCTGCCGGAATTTGTTGAGAAATCTTTAAAGCTTCCAAACATTTCTATTGCCGGCCTGAGCGCGAATTTCGGATGCCTCATGGGCAAGCTCCCTGACAGGGATGTGTCCTCTGTTCTCAAGAATGCACTTAGTGCTGTAAAAAGTAGAACAGGCTATGAATTTGAATTTATCTCTTTCGGCGGCACCGCGGTATATCCTGCGCTGGTTAATGACCTTCTTCCTGATGAAGTGAACCAGATCCGGATCGGGGAGGCGATCTTTTTCGGTTATAATCTTATAGAGAATAAGCCCATACAGGGCTTAATCAATGATGCCTTCATACTATCAGGAGGAATCCTTGAAATTAGAGATAAGAATGTGGATAGCCGGGGTATTTATGGTTATAACGCATTCGGTGAAAAAACCATGAATAAAGATTCTGGTTATCAAAAAAGAGCGGTTCTTGATTTTGGAAAACTCGGATCGCCTATAGAAGGGATGATTCCAAAAGATCCCGGAGTACGTATAACCGGTTCGACCCACGACTATACAGTTGTTGATATATCTGAAAGTAAAAAAAAGTATTGCGTTGGAGGGTCTATTGATTTTATACTTAACTATAACAGTGCCGCTCAGGCATATATTTCACCGCAGATAAAAAAGTGTTTTGCTGAACCTTAAATAATAGGCAAGTAAATGTTCAATATTTAATGCTTTATCAATGCTGCATAAAGAATATTAACATTTCTGTTAAGCAGTATTAACTGGAGGCAGGTAAATGAAACGACTTCTTCTATTGATATTTCCTCTTCTTCTTATGCTGATTTTTTCATGCTCGCGCGGAAAGCAGGAAACCCAGGGCCCGGTCACTTCTCCAATAGAGAAAAGAGATACAGCCGTAGATATTACAGACAAGGCGCATACCGATTTACAGGAATTCAGTCTCGAGCCATTTTTAAAGGAAGGGAACCGGAAACACAATATTGCAGTAGTCATCTACGGCATATGGGAGGATTTTCCCGATTACAGTGAAGTCTTTGTCGGTATGATAAACGGACTGATAGAAATCGGGTGGATGGACGACATCGCGGAAGCTGATTTCTATTATGATCCTGATATGAGACAGATCAGGGAAGTCATAGATATTTTAAAAATGTTGGAAGAAAACGAATATTCTGATTATCTCACCTTTTCCCGGAACTTATACTTTGATCTCGAATGGGATACAGATACTGCGAAATCCCGGACATTCCGGAATCTTTTATCAGAAGACAGCAGTGTCGACCTGATTATCGCGCTGGGCACAGGCCCGGGACAGGTCTTCTCAGCGCTTGATGATCTGAGAATTCCGGTTGTCGCAGATTCAATATCTGACCCCCTTGGCTCAGAAATTATCACCTCCTATGATGACTCAGGACGGGATAATCTTACCGTGCGTGTTGATCCGGATCGTTACAAGCGCCAGATAAGAATGTTCTATGATGTTGTCGGATTTGAACGCCTTGGTATTATATATGAAGATACAGATGAAGGCCGTGCATACGGGGCTGTAAGCGATGTTGAACTTATCGCGCAGGAGAAAGGTTTTAAGATTGTCCATAACACGAATGTTCTGCCGGTTGACGAAGGAGAAGAGGCCTGTGAAACCCGGTATCTTGTCGCCGTGGAAGAGTTGTGCCGGGAGGCTGACGCGATTTACCTTGGTATAGTAAATGGTTTGAGCGCCCGGAACCTGCCGAATATCATGGAAATCATGAACCGCTATCAGATACCCTCTTTCTCCATGAAAGGCTCAGCCTATGTAAAGCTGGGGGTGCTTTTTGGTGTGTCAGAAAGCGAGGAAGTAGCAACAGGGATACATAACGCTAAAAATATCATACAGATTCTGAGGGGAAAACTGCCGAGTTCAATTAACCAGATTTTCGAGCATGTGCCTCATATCGCCATAAATCTGGCAGAGGCAAACAGGATCGAATACGATATACCCATAGACATTATTGCCAGTTCTGATGAAATTTACACGAATATTCCTTTCAGGGGCCAGAAATGAATAAAAGAATAAGGAACGCGATTATCGCTTCAGTCATCGTACTTGTTGTCGCCCAGGCATTGAACGCGATCCTGGCGATTTCATCCTTCGAAAAAACTTACAGAGACACCCTTATATCCAATTTCAGAATAATCGCCAGAGACCTGAAACGTGAAATAGAAACCGGGGTAAACTTTGGTAAACCCATATCTCTTTTCAGCGGAATGGATACAATCTTTTCCAATATTATGACTGAAAATGAAAACATAGAAGAATTGTATGTCACCTTTCCGGACAGAAAAATTATCTACAGCACCGACAGCCAGACAGTCGGGCACATAGTAGGATCCGATGAATTTCCTGTATTTGTTGAAAATCCTGACCAGGACCAGCTTTATCTGAGTGAGGTAAGCGTTTACAGGGGAGCCGCTTTTATTTCCCTGCCTATATACTATAACCAGCAGAGGTGGGTGGGTACTGTACATCTTCAGTTTAACACTACTGTCATTTCTGATAAAGTTAAAACAATTATAAAGGATAACCTTTTCTATTTCACTGCTATTTTAATTTCCGCCATTCTGGTAATGATTATTCTTCAGATAGTTATCGGACTCTTCCATAAAGAGAGGGAAAAGGGTTTAAAACCCCAGGTCAAGAGTACTATTGTTATCATTTTTATTCTGGTTATTTCACAGCTTATATTTACTTACATGAACAACAACTACTATAGAAAAGCGTACATCCGGATTTTTAATGCCAATGTTGATACTCTTTCAAAAGCGATTAAGAATGACATGGAATACATTCTTGACTGGGATATACCTGTTGACAATCTGAAAAAGGCGGAAAAATTACTTGTCGGGCGGCTTGAGAATAATCCCCAGGCTGTTGAAATAACAATAACGGATCCGGACGGGAGAGCCTTATACCGGGCCAATCTTGAAGATGATATTTATCACGCTAGCAGCATACTTGAAAGCTCGTCCGCGGATATTGAAGGTTATCAGGTTAAGCTTGACAGTACTGATATAAAAAGAATAATTCCCCTTAAAAGCAGAAGAGCCGTAAAGGGCTACCTGGCAGTCTTTATTAACACGAAGCTGATACAGAAGCGGCTTAATGATATTCTCTTCGACGCATTAACCATTATAGTCGTGGCCATGATATTCAGCATCGAGCTGCTGCGCATTCTTTCAATTATCCTGCCCACCGAAGCTCCCGGAAAGAAACAGATCGAACTGATAGAAGCCGACAGCGGCCGGAAACTTCAGATTATAAGAGTAACATCTTTCCTGTTTTTCTTCGCCACACTTGTTCCCCTTTCATTTCTACCTATATTTATAAAAGAAGTCTTCGAGGTTTCTCATTTCAGCTTGATGAATCTGGCAAAAGACACCATTCTCAGTCTTCCGATATCAAGTTATATGATAGGGGCGGCGATTATTATCCCTGTCATCGGATTTATTTCAAACAGGTTTTCAATCCGCAATATATTTCTTCTGTCGCTCGTACTGTTTGGCGGAGGGACCATGTTATCAGCATTTTCGAATAACATGGTACTGCTTATTATCGCCAGGCTTGTAGCAGGATTAGGGTATGGAGCGGGAATAATAAACAGTACCAATATGATTATCAGATTTACCGATCCGGGCAACAGGACGAGCGGTTTCGGCAGCTGGCTGGGCGGCTTCGCGGCAGCATCCATTTGCGCTATTTCCATAGGAGGTGTTCTTGTAAACCGACTGGGCTACAGAATGGGGTTCTTTGTTGCCGCAGGATTCGCTGTTTTACTGGGGCTGTTTGTGCTTTCATATTTTCAAGCGGAATATAAAGGCCCGGCACCGCAGACTAAAAAAATAGGGCTTAAGTCCTTTTTCCATATTTTTAAAGACCGGACACTGGTGGCACACCTGCTTTTTACCACTATTCCAATTCAGCTGGCCTATATCGGGCTCTTTCAATATGTCTTCCCTCTGCACATGAATACAATGGAAATCTCCCAGTCGAATATAGGACGAATACTTACCCTATATGGATTAATAGCCCTCAGCACGCCTCTTTTGAGCCGTGCTTCGGACAGGATTAAAAATAATAAACTTTTTATAATAATTGGAAATCTTATAACCGGTGTATTCCTTCTGGTCTTTTTCCTCTATGACAATGTAATACTGATGATAATGACTATACTGGCAATGGGTATCGGGAGCATGATAGTCAGTTCTGTAAATGAAGCCTATATTATTTCAACAAAAGAAGCGAGGGAAATGGGAGAAACAAAGCTGATGAGTATATATGCCACCTATGAAAAGATGATTGCTATTGCTGTACCGATTATTGCGGGTGTTTTAATCGCCGCATTAGGTTTCTCCACAAGTATTGGTTTTATTGGTGTTTTCACGATCGGCGGAGTCATACTTTTTGCCCTTATAGCTAAGAATATTCGATACAATAAAACGGAAAAGGTTTTAGCCGATGAAGGATAAGGCGCAGCTAATAGAAAGAGTGTGTGTTCTTTTCGGGGGGATATCACCTGAACATGATATATCTGTTAAATCGGCCCTTTTCGCGCTGAAATCGCTGATTCAGGCAGGTTTTAAAAGCTACGGATACTATCTTGACCGGCAAAACAGGCCGGCTGGCCTGGACTCATTGATTGAAAAGGCAGGAGCTCTGATAGAAGAAGGCATACTCCCGGAAGGGGCTTATACAGATATCCTTACCGAAGAATTGATATGTAAAAAACCGCCTGATATCGGGAAACTGTTCAATATTCTTATATCCGGTCAATATGATGTTGTCTTTCCTGTTTTTCACGGTCCCGGCGGAGAGGACGGCAGTATACAGGGTGCCCTGGAATTCCTGAATATTCCCTATATCGGATGCGGAGTCGCGGGATCAGCCATGGCTATGGATAAGGCGGTTACAAAAACTATTTGCGGGGCCCACGGAATAAAAGTTCTGGAATACCTGAGCTTTTCTATCCCTCAATGGAAAAATGAAAATCAGGATTTTCTGAGACAAATAGAAGGAGAAATCGGTTATCCCTGTTTTATTAAACCCGCTAGACTCGGCTCATCTATAGGCATTTCACGGGCGGATAATAGAGATGATCTTATTTCCGCTGTAAACAATGCCGCCGTGTATGACAGTAAACTGATATGTGAGCGGGCAATTAGCGGGAGGGAATACTCTGTCGCAGTTATAGGAAATTCACACCCGGAAGTCAGCGTTCCTGCCGAGATAAGCCTCTGGAATGATTTTTTTGACTACCCTGCCAAATACGGACCCGATGCAGTAGAGGATATTATTCCAGCCCCCCTTAGTCCGGAACTGACAGGTCAACTTCAGCAGACTGCTCTAAAGGTATACACAATTCTCGGTCTATCAGGTATGGCCAGAATAGATTCCTTTATTGAAGATGGTAAGATCTATGTGAATGAAGCAAATACAATACCCGGCCTGGGTGGAAACAGCCTGTTTCACCGTATGTGGGAAGAAACAGGTGTAACAGTGCCGGAGCTGTTTAAAAGATTGATTAGCTACACTTTTGAATAAATTTTTAGCAGGAAGAAGTCATTTGTTTCTTCGTGACTTGTTCAAATGTATGATTGCATAAACTTATGAATAATTTTTAAGCAGGAAAAATCCGGAGCCCGTCTCCTATACCGCGAGGTTAGCTTATGGGAAAAAGGAAAAAATCACTGTTACGTAAGAAACTTCAGCTGGCTCTTGTATTGACAGCTACTGTTTCAATCTTCTTAATTACCGTTTTTTCTCTGATTTATTTCTTCCGTGTAGTTAAGGTAAAAGCTGTGGAAACTATGAACAGCAGCCAGAAAGTAGCTGAACTTATTTATAAGAACAAGATGAATGAAGTAGAATATTTTGCACTGAGCCAGGCAAATTCAAAGGCCCTGACCATCTTTGTCGACCTTGATATTCCTAACAGGATATCGCAATACCTGCAGGAAGTTGTTGAAAGAGAACAGATGTTCCATATAACTGTCTATAATTCAGACGGAAACGTTTTATCAAGTGTTGGATTATCGCGTTCACTGATAGTCCTTAATAATGATGATTTAAATCTGGCAAGTGGCGAGCTTGTGCAGCAGGCAATAGCCGGCAAAATTGTTACAACAACCGAAAGAATATCAGGTAACACCGGTGAGGATTTACTATCAATTTCAAGCGCTGTTCCGCTCAACAGGAACAATCGGTTAATCGGGGCCCTTCTTATCCGTTATGTCCTCAACGAAAGAAATGAAATTGTATCAGGTATCAGGGATCTTCTGGCCGTTCAGGCAGGAATTTTCCTGGATACTGTTCCGGTGAGTATGGTCGGCAGTTTTGAGCTTTCCACAGATATTTCTTCGATACTGATGTCCGGAGAACAATTATATAAAATATCCAGAATGTGGTTTGGCGGTAACTTTGCGCGGTACTCGACCCTGTATGACTGGAAGAACCGGCCGGTCGGGGCTCTCGGGATCTATGTAAGCGCTGATACATATATCATGTCCTTTGTAAATGCCGTGATAGCAGTCGCCGCAATTATGATTGTTCTTATTGTGATTTCATTTTTCGGTGCTTATATGATCTCCCGGAATATTGTCAATCCGATCAATAAGCTGGTATACGGAGCAAATAAAATCCGTAATGGAGATCTTTCTTACGAAATTGTCGTGAATTTAAAGGATGAGATCGGCACATTGAGTGATGCCTTTAACAGCATGAGAATTGTGTTGAAAGAAAAGATATCAACAATCCAGGAAATGAATGTCAATCTTGAATCGACTGTTAAGGAAAGGACCGAACAGATAGTAGGTTTGCTTAATAAGATGAGAAAATACCTGTCACCGCAGTTATATGAGTCAATAAGCGGGGGTGATAGAACAGTCGAAGTCACGCATGAACGCAAGAAACTTACAATTTTCTTTTCCGATATAAAAGACTTTACTTCTACAACAGACAGTATGGAAGCCGAAGCACTGTCCGAAGTTTTGAATAATTATCTGGATGAAATGGCCAAGATCGCGCTTAAATACGGAGGCACAATCGACAAGTTTGTAGGCGATGCGATAATGATATTCTTTGGTGATCCTGAGTTTATTGACGACAAAACACACGCCTTCCGGGCAGTGAAAATGGCGCTTGAAATGAAGAGAAGGCTGGTAGAGCTCAGAGAGGAGTGGAGTGAAAAAGGCTACACCAATGAGTTTCATGTCCGCATGGGTATCAACACCGGCTACTGCACAGTAGGCAACTTCGGCTCAGAAAACAGAATGGATTATACAATTATCGGAAGCCAGGTAAACCTGGCCCAGAGGCTTGAGGCAGCCGCCCCTGTTGATGGAATCCTGTTAAGCTATGAAACACATTCGCTTATTTCCGATGAAATTGAATGCAAGTACAACGGTGAAATCATGGTTAAAGGTATACATTATCCGATAAAAAATTATCAGGTTCTCCATGTCAGGGGAGAAAAAGAATCCTATAAGAGGTATTTGAAACAGGTGGAAGAGGGCCTTGTTTTAAAGAGCATTATAATTCATAATGATATGAGCAGGGAAGAAAAAGAAGATGTACTGCGGGCTCTTACAGTCGCTAAAAATTATGCGATTGGAAAGAGGAGAGAGAATCCAAAAAAACAGGAAGTTTAAGTAATAGCCGGCCTTTAAATATCATCTGAATTTACTTTTCTTCAATATGATCTCCTTCCTTCTAAATAACTGCATAAAGTTATTTCTTGATACTCAGACGCCTTGGTCGGTGTATTCCGGCTGATTTATAGGGATTGACCGGTCCTCTTAATCTATGAATTATGTTGGAATAGTAATTTAATTTAAGTATATTATAAGTATTATTTAATTAGTATGATAATATCAAGGAGCCTGGTTATGTTTACGGGATTTATAATCATGTTCAGGGAAACTCTAGAGGCCGCACTCATTGTGGGGATTGTCTTGAGTTTTCTTGTCAAAACAGACCGGAGTGAGTATAAAAGAATCGTATTCATCGGTATATTTGCCGGATTAGCAACAAGTATTTTTGGCGCGTTCCTCTTTAATAAACTTGCCGGCGGTTTCAGCGGAAGAAATGAGGAACTATTTGAAGGTATTACAATGATCTCCGGCGCAATTCTTCTAACCACTATGATACTGTGGATGATGAACCAGGAAAACATTGCAGGAGATTTAGAGAACAGGGTAGCTGCAGAAGTTTCAAAGACCCATAAAACAGGTCTATTTTTTCTTGTCTTCATCTCGATCCTGAGGGAAGGGATTGAATCGGTAATTTTCCTGGCAGCCGCGCGTTTCGCATCAACAGGTAACAACATTTTCGGAGCAGTTCTCGGGATAATTGCCGCTGTGTTTCTTGGATTCCTGATCTTTGTGACATCAGTTAAACTTAGTATCAGGAAATTCTTCAGCATCACAAATATCGTACTTATTCTTTTTGCTGCCGGGTTAATCGCCCACGGAGTTCACGAGCTCCAGGAGGCTCATATAATCCCTCAGCTGGTAGACCAGGTATGGGATATAAATCCGGCAGTAAATTCCGATGGAAGTTACCCCGCCCTGCATGAAAAAGGGTATGTGGGGAGCATTTTAAAAGGCCTGCTCGGATATAATGGCAATCCGTCACTTATCGAAATATTAGGATATATCAGTTACATAATGATTATTGCCGCAGTCTGGGGGAAAAAGAAAGTTGCATTTCGAAAAGTAGCTGTATGAGACCCGCGCAGGGCATTCTTCCATAAGCGGGGCCCTGTATCAGATTCTGCCCAATAATAAGATTTTATACTTAATGCCATATTTTCATAAACCTCCGGTTGCCGAAAACGGCAGACAGCTAATAAAAATATTAAAATATTCTTGACTTATTCATTACAGTGTATTATATAGTAGTAAATATTGCATGATAGCTTGCAATAAACAATAGGAGGCCCTATGAATGTGCAGTTCAAGAAAGGAGTTCTGGAGCTGTGTGTACTGGTTATAATATGCAGGAGAGACTTCTACGGGTATGAACTGGTCCAGACCATCTCCAGTAATATCGATATCTCCGAAGGAACCATTTATCCATTGCTCCGACGACTGACAAAGGATGGCCATTTCAACACCTATATCAGGGAGTCCGGGGAAGGCCCTCCACGAAAATACTACCAGATCACAGAAAAAGGGAAGGAGTACAAGCAGGCCCTGCTGGAAGAATGGAACCAGTTTATCACAGGTGTCAACAACCTGATTGAAGAGAAGGATATCACATGAACAAAGCTCAATTTTTAACATTTATTCAATAGTTTTATTATATTCAGTTTCCCATTGGAGGATATCACATGGACAAAGCTCAATTTTTAACACGGCTCAAAAGATCCCTCTCCAGACTTCCGGAGAACGAGAAAAAGGAAATCCTCTATGACTATGAAGAGCATTTCCGCATCGGCCTGGATGAGGGGAAAACAGAGGAGGAGATCGCCCGTTCCCTGGGGAATCCAAATGTCCTGGGCAAATTATTTCATATCGACGCCCTGCTGGAGGAGGGTAGGGAAGGAAAACATGCCGGAGCCGTAGTGCGGGCCGTGTTCGCCTCACTGGGCCTGGGCTTTTTCAACATCATCTTCATTCTGGGACCGTTTTCCGCCCTGTTGGCGGGACTCATCAGCCTCTGGGCCTCTGCCGCTTCCCTTGCTTTATCCGGCTTGGCAGTGATACTTTCACTGATACTGCAGCCCCTGCTTCCGGCGTTCATTGATTTTGGAGGCCTGAACATCGCCTTTGCCATCTTTGCCGCCGTCGGGGCCAGCGCTCTGGGACTTCTGGCACTCATCGGAATGGTGTACCTAACCAGGTGGTTCCTGCTGATCACAGAGAAATACATCAGGTTCAATCTCAGGATAATAAAGAAATAGGAGACATATATGGAAGACAGAAAACTGAAAAAAATAGTTGTCATTACCGTCATTATCGCGGCAGTGGCGATCACCGCGGCCGCGTTCATCGGCCTCACAACAGGCGTCTACCGGCTAAAAGGCGGGAAATGGGGAATCATTGCCATAGACGAGGAAAAGTCCTTCAGCACCCGTGGGATCGATATGATCGATCTTCACACAGTCAGCGCGGACATCCGTACCCACGATACTGCGAGCGGAAAAATCGAAGTACATTTAACCGGTGCCACCCGTGCCAGGCAGCAGGAAAACATACCATACCTGTCGGCGGGGCAGAAGGACAGTGTACTGGATATTCACATCGAACGCAAGCGGGAAATTTCAACCGGTTTCCATGAGAGCCATTTGGTCCTGGATATCGGAATTCCCCGGGGGTATCAAAACCGGCTCACTGTCAAAACCGTTTCAGGAGATGTCACTCTAACAGGCCACAATTACGCCGGGCTCGCTCTGACTACCACTTCCGGGGACATAGAACTGAAACAGATCCAATCCGGTCTATTCAGAATGAAAACCACCTCAGGGACGTTCATCGCTGAAAAGCTCGTTACTGAGCGTTCTGAACTCTCTTCCGTGAGCGGGGATATATATATAACATCATTCCTGGGCGAGGCCGGAATCAAAACCACCTCAGGGGACATCACCCTCGATTTCATTAATTTTTTCAGCCCGGTGAATATCAAAAGCACCTCCGGCGATGTATCGCTGACACTGCCAGAATCTTCCGGGTTCCACCTGGATGCCCGGTCAGCATCCGGAGACATCAGCTGCGGTTTCCCGATCCAGCTCTCCGGAGCGGATACAGGGTCAGACCGCAGCACAATCCGGGGAAACGTAGGCAGCGCTTCCAACAAAATCACAGTCAGGACCGTATCGAGTGATGTTGAAATAACATATTAATGTTTAAATATTAAAGGTAAAATTATATCACTATGAAACTTTCAAATGAATGTCTAAGAATAGATGCTGAAAAATTTTGTAAAACAACCCAGAAATTTATAAAAGAAAAGATGCATGAATTGAGGAGGAATGGTATAGTTATTCCTATTTCCGGAGGTCTCGATTCCAGCGTTGTCGCCTGTCTCTGTGTAAATGCAGTTGGTAGAAATATTGTGAAGGGATTGATTATACCTGAGAAACAGGGGAATCCAGAAGCTGAAATGTACGCAAAGGTTCTTGCAGGATTTCTAAGAATCAGGACAGAGAGAATTGATATTTCAAGGATTCTAAAATCCCTGGGTACATATCGATTTATTTTAAATAAAATACCATCGTACAGATTAAAAGCTAAGCTGGTAAGGAAATATCTTGATCCTTCGAGGGAAAATATGTTCCTTAAGGGGATCAAAGGTACCAGTAATAAATTCATAAATAGAGGTATTGCCAGCTTCTATACGAAACAGCGGGTACGGCTGGTCGCAACATATAAATTTGCTGAAGAGAATAATCTTCTCGTGGCTGGAAGCGCGAATAAATCAGAAGATATGGTAGGTTTATTTGTAAAATTCGGAATAGATGATAATGCTGACCTGATGCCGTTAAAAAATCTCTTCCGCACTCATATTATTCAATTAGCGGAATTTTTAAAAGTCCCTCGTGAAATAATCATAAGAACTCCCAATCCGGATCTCGTCCCGGGTGTTTCAGATAAATATATGGATATTCTTCGAATAGATTGGAAAAAGTTAGATCTGATCTTGTATGGCCTGGAAAAAGGAATGGACACAAATAGTTTAGCACAGCAGCTAAATATGATTGATAAAAAAATTGAACAAATCAAAGAGATAGTTGAACTAACCTACCATATGAGGCATCATTCTATGGCACCAACCTTTGAACTATGAGATATATTCAAACATCAACCCGACGATTTTAACCCCCTGATATTTCCGAATATTTCAAGATTTGAGAACCACGATTGATAATAAAACGCTTTTCTTCCTTTTGTACCGCTTAATAAGACCTTGTATTTACCCCTCATTTCAAGGACATAGAACTCTTTGTCCCACCTGAAAATCGTGCAGGCCCCGAGAATGTGCCCATCAGCCATTACCTTATATATCCTGTCCACATCAACAACGGGGATCGCCTCATTGCTGAATTCAGCCTCCCCCATAGCGGCTTGTGCCGCATTAATATTATTTAATGTAATTCTTGCCCCCTTCTCCCCGAGCTCCTTTTTCAAACGGTTAACAAACTCTTCTTTATCTGTCCAGTTTGAAAATCCTTCAGGGTCCCTCTTCACCTCATCAAAGTATGAAACAGAAACATCCCCTCCTGTCCAGTCCGGTTCCAGAATAATATTCCAGGCTTCCTCAAAGGCTCCGCTGTCAATAAAAAAGTAAAAGGATTTTACCGTGTTTTCAGGTGTTTTTGTCCCGGGCGGCTTTTTCCTTATCACAGCGGAATATATTAAATCCGACTGGACCAAGGGAACACCAACCAGCAGTCTAAAAAACGCGCCTGCTACCAGGAAGATAATTAATATTAAGGTAGCAAGCCCATATCTATTATTCATGATTTACAGGACCTTTTCACCCTGTCATGGGCATTATGGTATATGTCTATTTTCCTGTCATTACGTTTCCCCTGCCGGTCTATGTTTTTATCGTCGAAAATACTGTCGCTCATTATGTCCGGTTTGGAACACTCCAGGATGAGACTGTCCTCCAGGCCTGTAAACCGGTGTCTGGTATTTTGAGGCATGACTTTAATATCACCCTGTTTCATGACGATGATATCGCCTTCAGCCTCCATCTCAACCCTGCCCTTCACCAGGTAAAAAGTTTCATGCTTGATCTTATGGTAATGCATGGGGCACGTCTGGTTTTTGAAAATGACGATGAATTTCCCGCAGTACCCCTCTTCGATGTTGTTGTTGATGTCAAACTCGATCTCTCCTATATTGTAAAAATCGTGCAGCCCGAAGTGAAAAGGGCAGGACGGAACATCAGGAAGGGTCAAGCTCCATGAATCAAAAAGCATCCTGACCTTTTTCAATGCTTTTTCTTTTTCTTCTCCCACTAACTCCAGGCCCGCTGTATTCATGAAGAAACCTCCTCTTTTAAACTTTCTTTGTTGATTCCCTTTCAATGAGTACCGGTGATACAAGGATCTTGTTATACTCAATATTTTCACTATTTACTATCCGGAACAACCTCTGAACTGACAGACGGCCCATTGTCCTCTTTCGTACGTGAATTGTTGATAATGGGGGGCTGGGGTAATCGCTGCGCTTAGACAGGAAATTCTTCATTACGCTGTATGCTCCCCTGATGCTGAAATCGCAGTTAAGAATCAGCTTACTATCGTCTTCGAGGTTAAACATCTGTACTGCTTTTTGATAACCGGAAAACCTGTCACGGCTCCCTCTTTCATTGATGTCCCCCGTCAAATAGGCAACCCGTCTATGGCCAAGTGACGAGAGGTACCGCATACCTTTAATTATCCCGTCCACATTATCAATCAACACCGAGTTGATATCCTCTGTGGGGAGATAATAATCAACGAGCACAACCGGGATACCCGTTTTTATCACCTCCA
This sequence comes from Spirochaetota bacterium, assembly GCA_030673105.1. Classification (GTDB taxonomy): domain Bacteria; phylum Spirochaetota; class B62-G9; order B62-G9; family DRHN01; genus DRHN01. The sequence goes on along the minus strand of DAOVJS010000008.1, from coordinate 9,320 downwards.
TTATGAAATCGTCATGATAGCAGCTCGTAATAATCATTCCGGCTCGATTCCTTCAATGACCCTGTTGTAAAAATGGCTTGTTAAAAAAAAGAATCTCTTATCAATGACATATGAGATGTTTCTAACTCTAGTAAGCCGTTTTTTATAATTATTTTTCTGCGCTATATCGCGAATCCGGTTTTTCACATCAGAGGAAATGGTTATAACTGCATTCATTATTTTTTTTAATGCGCTTTTTCATTTCAAGCAAAACACGTTAAACAATTTTGTGTAAAATAATCTAATTATTTGCATAGATTTTATATGCAATTTGCACATTTGAACAAAAATTAAAATTAATTTCAATAGAAATTTCAGTTTCAGTAATACATACTAAATTAACAGGTCTGAATTAGCGTTGTAAATTCCTGAAATGTTGAAAACTGTCGTACCTGATTTTTTTCAGAACCTTGAAAAGGGCATCATGGGATGACATCAAGATTATACTCGGGCCTGCAGGAAGGCTATATTTTCTTAATAAATTCCGGTATTGATAATGCAGTGTCTGGAAAATTATCTAATATTTTCTTATCCATTGTGACAAGTTGAACATTTAAATCTTGAGCTAAGCTTACAAACTCACAATCATACGCAGGACAGCCGCTGGCTTGAGCTATCGTTAATACGTGAATTGAATTTATTTCAAATTCATTATTTATTAATAAATCTTCTGCTGCTTCAAAAATTTCAGCAGCATCATTTAATGTGATTAGTTCCTTCCTGATATATAAGGTGAGAACATTTCTGAGCTCACTGCGCCATAAGAGTGGTGCCGACCAGGTCGACTCTTTTATATATAACTGTTCTGCTAATTTAGAATATTCTGAAGTAAGATAGAAATAGCTTATTATATTTGTATCAACAACAATCATAATCTACCTTCATTTCTGGCATTAGAAATTTCTATATCAGAAATAACATGGTTTCTGGTTTTTTCTCTTAATTTTCGGGCAATTAGCATATATTCTGTTGGATCAATCCTGTTACTCCCTGTGGCCTTATTAATAAGATAAATAATTTCCCTATTTATGCTCCTATGGTGTGCAGCCGCCAGCTTTTTCAGCATATTATATTCCTGGTCCGGGATATTTTTTACTGTTATAGTTGCCATAACTACCTCTATATTTTTCATGGTTCCAATATGGTATTAATATGGTGTCTAAGTGAGCGTTTGTCAACACTTTTATTGTGTACAAGGATTAAACTGAAATATTCTCTGCCAGCCACAGGAAGTAATAATTAGTGATAATTTCGGTTCATTTCCTGCTCAATGAGCACTTGAATATGTTCAAAGTTTTTATTTTTTTCCCCACAAACAGTCCAACGCCGCGGCCGGCAATTTTTTCGATATGCTCCGGCTTCAGGCTGTCCGGGCAGTGCTCAAATACAATAAAAATTAGCTTAACATTCACGCATATAGACAATTTTCACACATATCCAAGGGATGCAACAAATTTCCGGTACAGCGCTTTATAAACATCAACATTCATTATATGCGCCATGAATGTGGTTGGCCCTGAGCGCATTTATAAAATTCTCCTTACTACAGTCAAGCCGGGCAAACACAGGGATCTGTTTTGATTATGCCGATTTTTCTTTATCTTCTATAATTAATTTCATGATCTTGACCTGATCCGCCTCTTTATGAGAAAGAATGCCTTTGATCTCTCCATGATGCATGACCATAATTCTGTCACACATCGTAAGCACTTCCGGCAACTCGGAAGATAAGAGGATAACTGATACGCCGCTCTTTGCCAGATCGTCGATAAAATGATAAATTTCCGCTTTGGCGCCAACGTCAATACCATGTGTAGGTTCATCCAGGAAAAAAATCTGGGGTTCGTGCATGATCCATCGTGCAATAATGGTTTTTTGCTGGTTGCCGCCGCTCAGGTTTTCAGCTATTTGCTCGAGACTTGGTGTTTTAATTGCTAATTCATCGACATATTTCTTTGCAATATCCCTCTGCCGCTTTTTTTTAATGAACGTTAATCGGCCCGCAAGCTGCTTTAGGTGTACCATTGTCATATTATCCTTGACAGTTAGCTTCAAAAACATTCCCTGTTCCTTACGACCTTCCGGAATCATTCCCATGCCTAGTTTTATTGCATCTGCAGGATGTTTTATCTTTACGGGTTTGTCGTTTACCAGAACAGCCCCTGAAGAGATTCTATCTACTCCAAAAATACACTGCAGGAGCTCGGTTCTGCCAGCTCCCACCAGGCCTGTTAAACCAAGGACCTCGCCTTTGAATAATTTAAAGCTGGCTTCCTTTACTTTATTTTCATAATTTAGGTCCCGGACTTCCAGCACAACTTCCTTATTGGAATAATCCTTTATGAACTGTCTGTGTACTATTTTTTCGAAGTCCCGGCCGACCATTAAGGACACCATTTGATTGATGGTAGCATCTTTCATATTAAGTGTTTCTATTAAGCGACCGTCGCGCAAAACGGTTATCCTGTCCGTAATTTCAATTATTTCTTCCAGTTTATGTGTGATGAACAGTATTGAAACACCTTCATTTTTTAAGGCTCGCATTATCTTCATAAGAAAAGATATTTCACCTGAGGTTAAAGAGGAGGTCGGCTCGTCCATTATGAGCAGCTTTGAATTCAGGTGAACTGCTTTGGTAATTTCAACCAGCTGCATCTGAGAAACGCTTAAATTTTTCACGAGAATTTTCGGATCGATATAGTCAACACCCAGATTCTTCAGATATTTTCTACACTCAGAAAACATCTTTTTACGATTAATGAGACCAATTTTATTTTTCAGCATTCTACCCTGAAAAATATTCTCGGCAACGCTCATAGAACGGGACAACGATAGTTCCTGATAGATCATCGCAACCCCGGTATCCTGTGCTTCTCTGGGATCCTTAAAATTGACAGTTTTTCCATCAAACTCAATGTGGCCTTCTTCCGGTTGATAAACACCGGCAAGAATATTCATAAGAGTAGATTTACCCGCTCCATTTTCTCCTATTATTCCGTGTATTTCACCCTTTCTAATGTCCAGACTGACATTTTTAAGAGCAACCACTCCCGGGAAAAACTTTGTAATATCCACCACTCTGCAAATTGCATTTTTTCCCATTATGAACACCTTCTGAATTATTAAAAGCAAAGCAGGGAAACCCTGCTTTGCTTTTCATTGGATAGCAGACAAGTTCTTATTCAGGAATCTTCTCGGCCACATTCTCAGGAGTCGCCACGTCTCCTTCAAACCAGTTTATTTCTGCCGGAGGATCGACTCCAGCTGCAAGTTTGTTAAACGCGGAGACCACGGGGGCAAAGCCCTGATTAAATGGATCCTGATCGAGGCATGCCGTTACTACGCCATTTCGTATATACACTACAGTTTCAGCCATCCAGTCATGGCATATAAGTTTGACCTTACCGGTGAGCCCCGCATCCTTGATAGCTTTGGCCGCTCCAAAGGGCCCGCCGGCCGTTATATAGATACCCGCGATATCAGGATTGGATGTAAGCAGGTTCTGGGTAATGTTGTATGCCTCTTCCGCTTTATCCTGGTTCTCGAATTCTCCGATAATTTTCATTTTGGGGTTTTTGTCCAGAACGTCCCGCGCGCCGGTTCTTCTGAGCTCATGACCCAGTACGTTGAAGGAACCGGTGATAATAGCATATTTGCCCTCACCGCCCACTGCTTCAATCAACAGTTTGCCGCATTTCTGGCCACCCCAGAAGCCGTCCTGTCCCCAGAACGCCCCCCTCTTGGATTCAAGGCCGGGTTCCGTGTTGAAGGTGTATACCAGAATGCCTTCATCAACGGCCTTGTCGACAACCGGCTGCAGTGCCGAGGAAAGGCCGAAGAGTGTAAGCGCATCGTACTGTGCCGTAATAACATTCTGTATTGCGTCTTCAAACTTTTTGGGGTCAAAATCCGGCACTGAAATCCAATCGACTTTCACATTTCTGTCTTTGAGTATCTCTTTTGCAAAAAGTGTGCCCTTCATGACTGCCATTCCGAACGGGTTGTTCTGAACCATGATCGTGGCGATTCTAATCTGGTTGTCAGCCACTACATCTTCCGGTAGAACGTAGAGTGAGGCGCCGGGTGGAGCTTCAATTTCGGCTGCAGGAACAAAATCCTTACCAGTCGGAGCGGCACCTTCCTTTCCGCTTCCTGTAAATACCATTCCGGCACCTACAAGTGAAACGAGTAAAACCACCAAAAAAACTTTTCTTTTTAGCATGATACATTTCCTCCATGTTATTATTTTATAGCTTATGCTATATTAAACTAATTTAATTACCTTGCGGTCCTTTTCCTTCTAAGGCTGTCCAGCGAAACGGCACCTATGATAACGACGCCCGTTGCAACTACCTGCCAATAGCCGGGTACGGCCAGGAGAACGAATGCGTTTTTAAGAACACCCATCAAGGCCGCACCGACGAGAATGCCCAGGAGGTTGCCTTCACCACCGGACAGGCTCATGCCGCCTATGACGGCTGCCGCTATCACGTCCAGCTCATACCCGTTGCCGTAAAACGCATCCGCGCCTTCAAGCTGACCAATAAGGATAAGCCCGCATATACTTGCCAATACGCCGGTTATGGTGAAAACCATTATTTTAACTCGATCAACACGGATACCGGAAAATTTTGCCGCCTGTTCGCTGTTACCCACAGCATAAACGTTTCTTCCCAGTGTGGTATTATTTGCTAAAACAAAACCGGCCCCCACAATTACCAACATAGTTATTACCGAAACCGGGAAGATTCCCACATATCCTCCGCCGAATACTGAGATCCAGGTCGGGTCGACGTGAATCGGCACCCCCATTGTGATGAGCAGCGAAAACCCTCTTGCAATGCTCATCATGCCCAGGGTTGCAATAAACGGCGCGATACCAATTTTGGTTACAAGCATGCCGTTTGCCAGCCCTACCACGGCTCCCATCGCCAAAATTGAAAGCAGGGTAATTCCAGGGGGCGCGCCCCACCTTGCAACCGCTGCGCCAAAGCATGCTGTGAAACCAACTACAGAACCAACTGAAAGGTCAATGCCTCCCGTGACAATGATCAACGCTTGACCAACTGCCAGGATTGCAATCAATGAAAACTGTCTCAACACATTTACTATGTTTTTAGCTGTCAGAAAGTATGGACTCGCGAATGACAACCCGATACATAAAACCAACAGCGCAATCAATACGTTTATTTCGGGTTTTTCGAACAGTGCTTTAATTTTTTTATTTGACTCACCAGATGAACTCAATGTACTCTCCTTAGTATCGTACGGTTGAAAAATAAATTGCTGCCATAAGCTCCGTATTCAGTATGATTTCCTGTTTTTTTGAATTCCTATCAGAAATCTTTGTTTCTAAAACATAAGCGTATAAATTGCATACATGATACCTAAATAAGGTTATTGCTGTCAACATTTTTCAGTTGTATTTTGTATTTAGTTGTGCTATTGGTGGATCATTGAAATCAATTTTATCATAAAGGAGGCGGACACCAATGTCTGATAAACGGGTAGCGATTGTGACTGGTGGAACAAGGGGAATAGGAGCGGACATAAGCCTCGTGTTGGCGCAAAGCGGGGATATAGTCTTATCGGTTTATAGATCCAATGATGAACGTGCCCTGAAATTTCAAAAACAACTTAAAGAGATATCTTTGGAATCTGACATCCTTAAGGCAGACATCAGTAAACAGGCAGGGGTTGATGCCGTAGTTGACTATGTCAGGTCAAGTTTTGGACGTATCGATATTCTTGTGAATAATGCAGGAATATTTGATTTTGCTTTTGTAGAAGACATGGAAGAAACGTTTCTGGACAACATGTTTAGTGTGAACTTTAAGAGCCAATTCCTTATGATTAAGGCCTGCATAAAAGTTATGAAAAAAAACAAATTTGGCAGAATTTTGAACGCTTCTTCAATTTCCAGTGACTTAGCAGACGTTGGCCTTTCAGCATACGGGGTGAGTAAAGCGGCCGTAAATATGTTGACAAAGATTTGCGCAGCAGAGCTTGCGCCTTATGCAATAACGGTAAACGCATACGCACCGGGAATTATTTTTACTGATTTAACCGCTGACATGATTAAGGAGCGCGGACATGTACAGGTTAAACAAATACCGCTGAACCGTTTTGGAGAGGGGAAAGAAGTTGCAGCGCTCGTTAAATTCCTGGCTTCAGAGGAAGCGGGCTATATAACGGGCGCGATAATTGGAATAGACGGGGGAATGCTTAAGGTACAAAACCCTTACAGAGCCCATGAATACGTTCAGAGCAAATTAAAATAGCACTCCGGGACTCTGTGGAAATATAAAAATTTTGCATAGAAACTTAAAGCATGAGAGAATTTGTTAATTGAAGAGACTCTACTCACCTGTCAGGAATAATAATGCCTACCAGGTACAGTAACCTCCATCAATTAACATGTCAGCCCCTGTCATGAGATCTGAAGCGGGGCTGGCTAGAAAGACTACAGCTCCTTGCAGGTCTGTAACGTCCAGCATCTTACCAACCGGAGTTCTCTCCATCCATATCGGCATCACTTTCATACCCTCAGGAGTTTTTAAAAGGTCATCTACTAGTTTAGTTCTCGTATAGCCGGGGCTGATGCTGTTTACGCGTACGCCTTTTGGAGCCCATTCCGCTGCGAGGCTCTTTGTAAGATGTACGACTCCGGCTTTGGAAGCATTATATGCAGATTGATGCTGAGGGGTATTCACTATATGGGCGGACATAGAGGCCGTATTTATAATTTTTCCATAATTGTTATCAATCATTGCCTTTCCTTCATGCTTGCAGCAAAGATAGACTCCGGATAAATTTAAAGTTATAACTTTATCCCATGCATCCTTAGCTTGTGATTCCGCATCTTCCCATATACTAATACCTGCATTGTTGACACCAATCGTCAATTGTCCCCATGTATCAATTATTGCTTTAATGCTTCTCTCAACAGCAGCTTCATCTGTCACATCAGCTTTAACTACGATCGCATCTCCCCCCTTATCGAGGATTTCCTGCGCTACTGTCTCCGCTTTTTCCATATTTAAATCCACTATAGCGACTTTTGCACCTGCGTCAGACAGTCCATGAGCAAAAGCCCGGCCTATTCCTTGAGCCGCGCCTGTAACCAGTGCAACTCGGCCATCAAGTCTAAAACGATCAATGACATTATTTACCGTAAGAACAGTATCTCTCATTAATTTACCTCTCTCATTCTAACTGGTATCTGATAATTTTATGTATATTAAACAATGAAGCTCCATTGTCAACGGCATCTGCAGGCACATGCCCTGCCATAGTTACCTAATATCCTTGTATGTTACCACCCATGATTATTATCCATCTCCATTATTATGTATATCATTTTCACATTTTTTACAACATATATTTCATGTTTATTTATTTTTAGGCCGTTATTTTCCTTGAACAAAAACCCTTACCCACAGTATAATAAAATTATCATTAATCTAACAAGGAGGCAGCGTATGTTCCGTTTAGGCGTGGATTCATTTATTTGGACTGAAAATTTTACCGAAAAGGACCTCTGGATAATCTCAAAGGCGAAGGAACTGGGTTTCGAGACGATCGACATATTTATTGCAAATATCGAATCGTTCCCCATGGAACTTGTTAAAAAAGAAGTGGAAAAGACAGATATCGAGGTAGTCACCACATATGGATTGTCGGAAGACGCCAATACCATTTCTCCTGATCCCGAAATAAGGGCAAAGGGAGTGGGGCGTTTAAAAAAACTGATCGATCTTAACATCGTTCTCGGATCTAAGATCACAGCCGGCTTATCTTACGCAGCTTGGGGATACCGCTCCGGCAAACCGCGTACGGAGCAGGAGTGGGAGTGGTCCGTCACTTCTCTGCGCGAAGTTGCAGAGTATGCAAAGAACAGGGATGATTTAATCATCGCCGTTGAGGTGGTCAACCGCTTTGAGACACACTTCCTGAACATCGCAACAGATGCGGTCCAATACTGTAAGGATGTTGGAACCGGCAATGTCAAGGTTCATCTCGATACTTTCCACATGATCCGTGAAGAGGACAATTTTACCAGGGCAGTTGAGACATGCGGCAAGGAATATCTAGGCTATATTCATGCATGTGAAAGTCAGCGGGGAATTCCCGGTTCCGGACTGGTCCCATGGAATGAATTTTTCACGGCCCTGAAAAAGATCGGATACGACGGTCCGGTGGTCATCGAATCGTTCGACCCGAGCTTCGAGGAGATCAACCGTCTCTGCTCGATATGGCGCAAGCTGGCGGATTCCGGGGAAGAGCTGGCGGTAAAGGGCCTTGCTTTTTTAAAAAGTGTTGTAAAGGAAGTCGGGGTGTAAATTTCTTTTCTTAAGATGTTCTTGTTGACAAATCTTCCCTCACCACAGGCAGGCAGGCGATATACAACAAGTTTTATTCAATAGGATAAACTATGGGCCCTTTTAAGAAAATATTAACGATTGAAAATGAAGTGGACGCACTGCTATTGCAGAAAACGCTTGATGAAAGAAAAATACCCTTCGTTCTAAAAAGCTATTATGACTCGGCTTTAGATGGATTATTTCAGTTGCAAAAGGGGTGGGGATACATTGAGGCTCCGGCTGAATACGAGGATGAAATTCTTCAAATATATAACGACATTTTAACGTAAAGTACGAGATAGTAAGGAGTTAATAATCCTGTAATAACAAAGGAAAAAATATGAGAAAAAAAGAGAGAGAAATCACTAATTTTAAGGAAATTGAAGAAATAATTGAAAAATCTGATGTATGTCGTATTGCGCTTTCAAATGATAATATTCCTTACATTGTAACAATGAATTTTGGTTATAAAAAAGGTGATAATCCGGCATTATTTTTTCATTGTGCGCGTGAAGGGAAGAAAATAGATATAATTAAAAGAAACAATACCGTCTGTTTTCAAATGGATATTGACCATGAACTGGTAAAAGCAAATATGGGCTGTCAGTGTAGTATGCAGTATAGAAGCGTCGTGGGGGTGGGGAAAATCTCTTTTGTAACCAAAAAGGAGGACAAGATAGAGGCATTGAATATTCTTATGAATCATTATACTGGAGAAGAGCAGCATCCCTTTGAAGAAGAAATGATTAACAGAACATACAGTCTTAGATTGGATATTGATGAGATTTCCGGGAAAAAATGTAAAGATTAACTTCAAGCACTTTATTTCGGTACATTATTTAGAATATTCGGTACATTATTTAGAATATATTGAATAGATTAATTTTAATTTTTTATATGAAAGGAATAATTACAGAT
>DAOVJS010000185.1 GCA_030673105.1 Spirochaetota bacterium | reverse complement strand
ATTTACTTGTGGAGAGCAAAGAAGGAGAGGAAACAAAGTTTACAATTAAGCTGCCGATTAAATCAAGAATAGAAAAAGAGAAATAGGCCGTACCTATGCCATCCATTAACAGCGAAAAACATAACAGTAAAATTCTGTTTGTTGATGATGAAATAAGTATACTGAAAAGCATAAAGAGGGGCTTCCTGCATTCTGATTTTGAGGTGTTTACAGCACCGGGTACGATCGAAGGTCTGCAAATTTTAGAAAATGAAAATATCGATATACTTGTAACGGACTATCGAATGCCTGGAATGGACGGCTTTCAATTCCTGAAAATTGTAAAGGAAAAATTTCCCGCTGTTAACCGTGTAATTTTAAGTGGATTCATTGAAAAATCTGTCGCGGTTGAATCCCTCACGCGTGGACTTGCATCTACATACATACTGAAACCCTGGTTGAATGAGGAAGTTGAGGAAAAATTAAATCATATACTCAATATAAGAAGAATATTAAAATCTAACAAACTTCTTCATATCATTAACGGGATCGCTAACCTGCCTGTCCTCTCAAATATATATCACGAGTTCATGGAAGCGGTCAATAACGAGAAATCAATGGGGGAGGTCTCAAAGATTGTCCAGAAAGATCCATCAATCGCAACCAAGATACTGCACGTTGCCAATTCAGCATTTTACGGGTTAAAAAATTGCAGCTCAATAAGCCAGGCCTCAGTAACTCTTGGCCTGGATACACTTCAGGATATTTTATTAACCATTTCAGTGATTGATACAATGAAGTGGAACAGTGATCAGACCAAACACCTGCAGGATATTTTCATCCGCTCATTTATTATGAATTCTCTCCTGCCGGAGCTGTACAAAAAAAAATATGGTAAAGGACCTTACAAAAATTTTCCCTCCGCCGGCCTCACATACGATACAGGAAAAATTATTTTGCTGCAGTACTATCCGGGTCGATTCAATTCAATAATTGGGAATAAAAACAAAAACCGGGGTATGGAATTTTATGAGAGTGAATTAGCCCTGGGTTTCGAAGAAATTTCACACCAGGAAATCGGGGCCTTTTTTCTGGATTACTGGAATTTACCGGAAATATTTGTGGAAACAGCGTTATTTCATCACAACCCTGAGGATGCTTCGGATCAAAACAGGGATATTGTCAGGTTGATTAATTTAATAGACCGTCTGATAGATTACATATTGGCGGGTAAAAACACTGACACCATTGACCTGTCATTGTTTAAAAACGATCTTATCTCAGACAAAACATTGAAGGAAGTAATTCCAACAATTAAAAAGAAGCTGTCTGAACACGTATCAATTATTGTACACGATTGAGTAAATCCTCTATATCCCTGACTGTTTATAAATAGGGGCACAAAAGGTGCATCGTTTCCTAAGGGCATTCATAATTTTTCTATTCTGCTCTTCACTTCTTTTTCCTCAAACAGAAGATGATAAATTATCAGATGAAATTAAGTCTAAACCAACTTTCCATCAAAAAGTAAACGGTTTTACACTATCCCTCTCTCCGGAAGAAATGGAGTATTTTCTCGACAACCTCCCATACGCTTCTGAAATTCTGAACAGGTATCAGATCCACTCCTTAAGAATTGAATCCATTGGAGAGGACAGCTTCTATGCTGAAGACGATGACGGTTTAAAGGGCACCTTTACCCTATTAAAAAAAGACGGCGGTTTCAGGGAGTTCGGTGGGAATGGTGAAATCGAAAACAGGGTAATCGGGCTTATTACCGCGGACGTAATCGCAGCCATACAATATAAAGAGTTGACCGCCACTTCTATAAGCAGCAACCTTGAGTTCTGGGTCCGTGTAAATAATCCTTTTCTCAACTTTCTCTGCAGAATTTTCAGACCCCTGCTGAACCAGATACTTAAAAACAAGCTTGATCATTTTATTAATGTTGCTCAAAAATTTGCTGATAAAGTCCGCTCTAATGAGGAAATTATAGGGCACTCTTTGTAAAAAGAACTATATTTCGGAAAGTTTTCTGTAACTATCCTTCAATAGAGGGTATAATGTTCGAAACAATTTAAAATATTTATCATACTGTTCCGATTTTTCCGCATCCGGCCTGAGAACATCACCAGTTTTCACAAGCCTGCCGCAAGCTTCCTTCACACTTGAAAACACTCCGGCGCACACTCCTCCAAAGATAGCCGCCCCGAACGCAGCACCGCCCGCGTTAGCATCCATCATCACGATTGGTTCCCTGCTGACGTTGACCTGAATATCCATCCAGATTGGTGATTGCGCCCCGCCCCCTGTCGCGCGGATCTCATTCACCTTTATACCGTGTTCTCTCATCACATCCAGGCAATCCCTGAAACTGAATGCCACTCCCTCGAGTATTGATCTCACGAGGTTGGCTTTTCCGTGACCTGTGTGGAGCCCGAAAAATACACCTCTCGCATTGGTGTCTGTATATGGATGCCTCTCCCCGGCAAGGTAGGGTAGAAATATAAGTTTGTCACTCCCGATTGGAGCCCGGGCGGCTTCTTCCTCCAGGATTTCGTATATTTTTACACCCCTCTTCTCCGCCTGCTCCTGTTCCCACAGAGCCAGCTTGTCCTGATACCACTGGTATGAACCGGCTGCGGAGTTGATGCACGCCAGAACACACCATTTTCCGGGCACAGAGTGGCAGAAAGTATTCAACCTCCCGCCATGATCGGTTTTAGGACTATCGGTTGCCGCATAAATGACACCGGATGTTCCGATTGAGTAAGAAGCAATACCCTCTTCGATAATACCAATTCCAACCGCTGCTGAAGCCTGATCCCCCGCCCCTCCGGCAACCGGGACACCGGGCTTAAGACCGGTTTCTTCAGCAGCCATCCTGCTGATTTTCCCGGAAATTTCCGGCGATTCAACCAATTCCGGTAATATTTCTTTATCGATGCCCAGCCTCCGGGGCATTTCATCCGACCACTTTCTATTCGGGATATCGAGGAACAGGGTCCCGGAGGCGTCTGTCACGTCTGTGGCGAATTCTCCGGTCAGTTTGAACCGGATGTAATCCTTGGGAAGCATCATTTTGCATATTTTTTCATATATCTGCGGTTCATTGTCCCGAACCCACAGAAGCTTGCACGCTGTGAAATAGGGAGCGCCGCCCGTTGCGCAAATCCTGAGGAGATTATCTTTACCGACTTTATTAATAATGTAATCGGATTGTACGGCTGTCCGCTGATCATTCCAGAGAATACTGCGCCGCAGTACTCTGTTGTTCTTATCAAGTATTACCAGGCCATGATACTGCCCGGACAGTCCGATCCCCTTTATTTCCGATGGATCGATACCGGTTTTATTCAGCATCTGTTTAATCGATGAGACCGCGGCATTCCACCAGTCATCCGGATTTTGCTCAAACCAGCTCGGTTTCGGAGTGTGAAGATCATAGGTATCTACTGCTTCGGCCTCCAGTCCGCCTTTTTCCGTAATCAGGATCGCTTTTACACCTGACGTTCCGACGTCAATTCCCATTAAGTACATTTTTGTCTGGTCCTTATTTTTGTGATGGCGTTAATAATTCCCGGTGACTGCGTATAAATGCAGCATTGACTAATTGGATACTATACATTCAGAAAAAATGCAAGCAATTAATATATTGACAATTAACTGAAATTATGTAATGTATAGGTACTTAAGTCAACTTTAAATCATCCTGGGAATAAGATAAAACCATACTTAAATCATTTTAGATTTTAACGATCATCAGAGAGGGTAATACATGGATGAAAAAAAAATTATTCAGATCGCGGTTGTAGTTAATGATCTCGATAAAGCTCTTCCCGGGTATGCTAAAATGTTATATCCGGGCCCGTGGGACATATACAATCTCGCGCCTCCTCTATTGCAGGATTCCACATATATGGGCAAACCCGCTGAATGGTCCGCTCTCCTCGCTCTCGCCTGGGTCGGTGACAGGCATTTTGAAATTATCCAGCCGCTGAAGGGACCGAATGTTTACTATGACCATCTCGAAAAAAAAGGAGAGGGGCTCCACCATATAAAGGAATTGACAAAGGACTGCCAGGCAGCCCTGCAGGAGTATGAAAAGAAAGGCATCAAAGTAATTCAAAGCGGCCGAATTGATAAGGACGAGTTTTATTACCTCGATACATTCGACACCCTTGGCTTTTATTACGAGATCGGCAATAATGGCGAGATCCCCGGACCCGACAGGAGATGGTCGCTCTAAAGGTACAGGAAATCACTTTTTAAACAAGCTCTCTCTATAAAAGTTATATTTTTTAGATATTTTCTTGACAACTTAGTGCGTTAATGTTTTAATACAAGAACGTATTAAAATGATGATACGTAAACTATAAAAAAAAGAGGATATATCTAATAGTGAGCCTTTTGAAAGATACTTACAAACCCAAGTATATACAGCTTGTTGATATTATCAGGAGTGACATCCTTTCGGGTAAATTGAAAGGAGGTGATAAACTGCCTTCAGAAAATGAATTAAAGAAAAAGTATGACGTTTCTTCAACAACAGTAAGAAAATGCACAGATATTTTGAGAAACTACAGTTTGATAACCAGGGAACAGGGGGTAGGAACTTTTGTCAGTGAAAGACCGGTGGAAAGAAGTCTGGAAAAGATATTAAGTTTTACAAAAAACATGGAGCAGGTAGGACTAATACCATCTACAAAGGTTCTTGAAAAAAAGATAATAAAGGCCCGGGGTAAATATGTTGAAAGATTAAGGGTAGAGAAAGATGAAAATATT
>DAOVJS010000036.1 GCA_030673105.1 Spirochaetota bacterium | reverse complement strand
GATGCTTATTGTTGCTATTATACGAGGAAATGAGACGGTTCTACCAACGGGGGATAAGAAATTACTTCCCGGGGATGAAGTCATCGCAATGATGCCAAAAGAATCGTTTAAGAATTTTCGAAAGCTTGTCAATTCGTCGGATGAAAAGGTGAGCAGGATTGTCGTATACGGGGATTCTTTGACAGCTGTACACCTTGCCCAGAACCTAAGAGGCCTTGCTGAAAGAATTATATTTGTAGATCCGGACATCGATCATGCAAATGAAGCGGCGTCGTTTCTTAAAGGCGTAGATGTAATAACCGGTAACTGTACAAATGCGGATATTCTTCAGGAAATACGGGTACGGAATGCCGACTTTTTCATTTCTGTGGTCGAAAATGGTGACGATAATATCATGTCCTGTCTTCTTGCCAAAGCGGAAGGGGCACGTAGAGTTATTGCTGTTAGAGACGACCAGCGTCATGTTAATCTTTTCCTGTCTCTGGGGGTCGATCATATTATTAATCCTCAAAATGTCAGTACACAAAGAATAATTGAAGATATAAAGGCAGTGCCCATTGAAAACCATCTGAAGCTTAAAAATGGGAATATAGAAGTAATGCGATTCAGGGCCGAAAAAAACAGCCGGATAATTAAAAAGCCCCTGAGAGACCTCCAGGGGTTGTTAAAAAGGTCGATAATCGTAGGCGCCATTTTAAGAGGTAGTGATGTTTTAATTCCCGGGGGAGATACTGTCATCAATGAAGGTGATGAGGTCTTTGTACTGTATAGCAATGAAAACGCTAATTTTGTCAACAAACTTTTCAAATCCAGCCTTTTAATATAATAGAGGTTGTTTCACAACCTCATATTAGGCTGTCCTATACATACAGATTATACATTTGATGCTATAAATTACAAATGATTCTGTATCTAAAGAGCCATTTAATATTCAGTGAAGTTTAATAAAAACCGATGTGAATTTCTAAGTATATCCGGGGTTGAAAAAACATTGCACAGCAAACGGAATCTCATTTTAAATCAACGCTTTGTTTTTTATACAATCGGTAAATTGATAATCGTATTGGCATTTATCCTTATTATTCCAACTGTAATAGCTCTTTTTGAAATCAGAAAGTTTCCCCTCCCGCAGCTTCTTTTTCATGAAAAAATCTTTGGATTTATCATCTCCATCGCACTCTCACTTTTATTCGGGGGCATTTTAATTGCTGTAGGGCAAAAGCAGGTAAGGGGAAGCGGAATACGCGAGGGATTTGCAATTGTTACGTTCGGCTGGATAACCTTTACTCTGCTCGGTTCTCTGCCGCTATTTTTCTACTTTCTGTCAGAAATTGAGAGTAAAAATTTAGGGCAGATATTCCTCTGTTTTATCAATGCTAATTTTGAAGTGATGAGTGGTTTTACTACTACTGGAGCAACGATTCTAAAGGACATAGAAATACTTCCAAAAGGGATCCTGTTCTGGAGGAGTCTCACTCACTGGCTCGGCGGAATGGGCATTGTAACACTGGCTATGTCTATATTTCCTGCTTATGGTGTTGCTGCCTATCAGATGTTTCGCGGGGAAGTCCCGGGCCCGACAACTGAACGGCTAAAACCCCGTCTTGCCCAGACAGCAAAAATACTCTGGGGTGTTTATGCTCTCCTTACTCTGCTTGAAACAGTTATGCTTATGGCAGGGGGAATGAGTTTATATGAGGCGCTATGTCATGCTTTCGGCACGATGGCCACAGGGGGCTTTTCCACAAGAAACGGGTCCATAGGGTCGTATAACAGCAGCTACATAGATGCGGTAGTATGTGTTTTCATGTTCTTTGCCGGTATGAATTTTATAATTCATTATAATATCATGTTTGCCAGGAATTTTGATTCAATTAAAAAAAACAGTGAATTTCATTTTTATACGGGAGTGATAATCACTGCTATTCTGATCGGTTCAATAATTCTTAGTATTAATGGAATTGGCTCCAGGGAGCAGGTAGACCGAAGTTACAGAAATATACCGCTTTCCGAGACAGAGCTTCTAAGTAAATACGAAACAGAGCAGAATAAGTTTAATAACTGGCACAGTACGGTAAGATACACAGCATTTCAGGTTTTATCTCTTACCACAACAACCGGTTATACAACCGCTGACTTTGATGTCTGGCCGGCATTTCTGCGGTTGATGGTTGTAATCCTGATGTTTTTCGGCGGATGCGCGGGGTCAACCGGGGGCGGCATAAAGATGATCCGCATCCTTGTGGTATTAAAAACAATCTGGCGTGAAATAAGAACTATGATTCAGCCGCGACTGGTATCTCCCATAAAAATTGAAGGCAAGGCAATGGAGGAGAAGCAGGTAAGAAATATTGTTGGTTTTTTCACGCTTTATATTTTGATTTTTGTCTTTTTGTCTGCGGTGATGAGTATCTTAATTCCTGATGTTACCACCGCTGTTAGCACTGTTGTCTCCACTATGTGTAATATTGGGCCGGGACTTTCGGGTATAGGCGCAACAGAGAATTATGCATGGATACCCCTCGCGGGAAAATGTGTACTTATCCTGTGCATGCTCCTGGGGCGTCTTGAAGTTTACACTGTTCTTATCGCTCTTTCACCGGTTTGGAGAAAAAGGTTATAGAAAGCATGTTTACAACATTTTCTATGTGTCGTTTTTATTAAAATCCCCCGGGAATTATTGTATATTATATAATGTCCATATACACAGGCAGCGATTGAAGAGAGGAAGGTACTGTTTATGCGTCTTGCTGTTGTCGGCTGCGGTATTTTTAAAAATGAGATCGAATTTTTAAATCCCGGGATTACCTCAACACTTGATTTCTACTGGCTGCCCCAGAGGCTGCACAATAAGCCGCTAGAATTGAGGAAACTGATTCAGGATGAAATTACAAAGATAGATGAAAAGGGCGGGTCTTACGATGCTATTGTTCTTTTATATGGAATATGCAGTAAGGGCATAATGGGAGTCCTGTCAAAAAAATACAGGATTGTCATTCCAAGGATGCAGGATTGTATTGGAATACTCCTTGGATCCAATGAAGAATACGTAAAACACTTCAGAGAAAAGCCGGGCACCTACTGGTTTACAAGAGGCTGGGTAGAAACTGGATTTGACCCCGGAAGAAGATCAAAATATGAAGGAGTGTTCGATCCTTATAAAGAACGTTATAAGGAGTACAGAAAAAAGTTCACCGAGGAAATATCCAAATACCTTATTAACGAATGGGACCAGCGCTGGATAAAAAATTATACTACCCTGGCATTCATAGACTGGGGAATGAAAAAGTCGGAAGAATTAAAAAGGCGTGCTGAAAAAAGCGCAAAAAGCATGGGCCTGGAGTTTGAGATATTAAAAGGAGATCAAAAACTTTTACTTGATCTTTTAAATGGTGAATGGGATTCAGAAAAGTCCTCCCGGGATGAGCTGATTGATGCCAGGTTTCTTGTGGCCGATCCCGGATGTAAAATTGTCCCATCCTACACTGATAGTGTGCTTACATGCATTAAGGCCGCGGAATTGGGAGACGAAGCGGATGAAAAGCCTCCATACCGAAATGAGGAATACCCGGGAAAAAGAACAGGAATAGGACTGGGCATTGATGCGGGCGGCACATATACGGATTCAGTGATCTATGACTTTACCCGCGAAGAGGTTATTGCTTCTTCAAAGGCGGTAACAACTCATGATGACTACACCATAGGAATACAAAACTCTTTAACCGGTCTCCTGAAGCAGGTGCCGCAGTCTGTTTGTGAAAAGATCGGTCTCGTATCGCTTTCAACAACCGTTGCAACAAACGCTATTGTCGAGGGAAAGGGCGGTAGAGTTGGACTCATCTTAATCGGGTATGATCACCATTCTTACAATAAAATTGAATTCTATCCAAAAGTTGTTTTAAAGGGAAAACATAATATACTTGGCGAGACAACCGAACCGCTTGATGTGAAGGAAGCGGTAAGAGCTATCAGGAACCTGCTGAAAGAGGGAATAGATGCCTTTGCTGTTTCTTCCGAGGTGGGTGTGAGAAACCCGGAGTTTGAGCTCAGAGTCAAGGCATTGATTCTTAAGGAAACAGAAATGCCTGTGGTATGCGGCAGTGAGCTCACTTCCGAGCTTAATTGTGTGAAACGTGCCAATTCATGTTTTTTTAATGCCCGCCTTATCCCGCTTGTGGCAGGCCTCCTTTCATCGGTAAAGGTCGTTTTAGCAGAGAAAAAGATTTCAGCCCCCGTAATGGTAGTAAAAGGCGATGGTACCCTGATGGGTGAGGGTGTCGCGAGGCTTAATCCTATAGATATGGTTCTTTCCGGTCCGGCGGCCAGCGTGATTGGAGGAGTCTATCTTTCTAAAATTCAGGACGGTTATATCATCGATATGGGGGGAACTACCACCGATGTTGCTTACATAAAAAACGGGTTCGTGTCTTTTAAGAATGACGGCATCCGGATCGGTGGATTTAAGACAGCAGTCAGGACCGTGAATGTCCATACCTTTGGACTCGGAGGTGACAGCTATGTTCAATACAATAGTAAAAATAAAAAAATAACCATCGGCCCTCAAAGGGTTGTACCGATATGCTATCTTGCTCATTTGTACCCCAATGTTCTTTCAGCTCTCGAAAAAAGACAGGGTGTGTCAAAAGGTGATGAGACACTTGTTCAGCCGTCGGATTTCTTTGTTTTTCAAAAGGATGTAAGGGGCACGAACCTGCACCCACAGGAAATCGCTATCATGAGTGTTTTAAAAGAACACGGCTCTATGAGCCGAACCGAACTGGCAGCAAGGGTAGACGCCTACAGCGTTTCACTTCTCAGAACCGAACGTCTTGAAGCTTTCGGTAATATTCTACGTTCAGCCCTTACCCCGACAGATGTTCTTCACGCCATAGGAGTTGTTACATTATGGAGCGTGGAAGCTGCAGAGCGGTCTGTCTCGCTCTATGCGGAGAGGGCGCAACAGGAGGAGCAGGCCTTCATTGAAGAAGTGCTGAAACAGTTTTACCGGTCCTTCCTCTTTTACCTGTTTGAATTCTGGTTCAGGGAGGATGGAAGGTTCAGTGGTGAAAAAGCTTTCTCTCATAATCTTTCGTCGCATCTCTTTTTTGCGAAAAAGGATATTCAGCTTTCGGCTGAGATAAATAAACCGATTGTGTTTATTGGTGCCCCGGCACAAAAGTATGCCGAGGGCATTAAGGGAGCTATCGGAGCTGAAGTCATTGTTCCGGAATACCACGGTGTTGCCAATGCAGTGGGCGCGATTACAGGGGCAATCCATGAGGATGTAACGATTCTAATAAGGCCCAGTCTGGATGGGGGATATGTCGCGTATACTTCAAAGGAAAAAAAATATTTTGAAACTCTTTCTTCGGCGAAGGAGGAGATGGCGGAACTGGCAAGAGAAATAGCCGTCAGTAACGCAAAGAGATCAGGGGCACTGCACCTGAATGCTGATGTCAGTATAGAAGACAGGGAGGTTAAGGTATCTGAAGAAGATACCATCTACCTGGAAACCATCGTAAGGGCGTCTGTTTCCAGTATCCCGATATTTAAAGAACAGATTGTCTGATTATATTGCTTACCCTTCCATTTCTATCGCAAGAATTGTGATATCATCCTCGTATTCTCCTGTGCCGTTCCACTTCTCAAGTGACATTAGAAGGGCGGAGAGGCTTTCATCGAGCGGCAGGAAAAAGTTTTTGTGCAAAACTTCTATTAGACGTTTTTCACTGAAAAGTTCTTTGCGGATGTTCTTTGCTTCAGTTATCCCGTCAGAATACATATACAGCCTGTCACCTGGTTTTAACCTGATGAGGTTTTCATCGTATTCTGCCGTCTCGATAAATCCAATAGGAAACCCGGGATTTTCCAGTAAAGACGGATCGGTATTCCGGGATAACAGGGCTATGCTTGGATGTCCCGCCGAAACATAGCGTAACTCTCCTGTTTTTATATTTAAAATACTGTATAAAATAGTAAAGAACTGACCTGTACTGGTATCCAGCTTAAACTGCCTGTTCAATTGTTCCGCAACCTGAGCAGGAGAAACCAGGCTGAATCCTGCGGAATCCTTCAACTGCTGTTTTACCAGGGTTGATTGATCTGAAGTAGGAGACAGAAGCCTGCTGAGGGTGACAGACAGCAGGGCCGCGGAAACACCATGGCCGCTCACATCCAGAACGTAAAGTCCAACATGCTGATCTTCTAGTGCAAATATATTTAAAGAATCGCCTGCCAGCTCATCGCATGGTTTGAACTTCCATGCGAAGTTGAACCCCGGGATATCTGGTGTTTTTACCGGAAGCAGAGACCTCTGGATGCTGGATGCTGCTTCAAGATCCTGCTTCATGCGTTCATTTACTGTTTTTAATTCTATGTTCCGCCGGGCTAGATTTTTTTCCAGTTCAATAATGCGTTCACCGGCTCTTAAACGAACACGCAGTTCATCCTTATCAAAAGGCTTGGTAAGAAAATCGTCCGCGCCGGCTTCCATTGCTTCAAGCAGGTCATTTTTTTGCTGCTTGGCGGTCAGCATCATTATATAAACGTAACCCGAAGTATGTGAAGAGCGGATTCGCTTAAGAAGTTCTACGCCGTCCAGTTCCGGCATCATCCAATCGGTGATCACCATTGAAAATTCTTCATCTTTAAAAACATTCCAGGCTTCTGCGCCATCTTTTGTTATTACAACCTGATGTCCCCATTTCTCTAAACGGGTTTCAAGCACACGTCGGGAAACCCCATCATCCTCAGCAATTAAGATCTTCATCTTTTCTCCTTAACAATAAATATTATAATATATAGGCAGGTAAACTTCAAATCAGCTTTGTGTAAAATGTAAATTTTTCTTATTAAAATGACGGAAGTCTGTTCGATAATAGTTGTGACTGCTTCTTTGCGGTAATCAAGCATTGATGAAAATATACATTTAGTCTTAAATGATTGTTTTAACTTTTAAAAAATATTCTTTTCTCGTATACTTAGGTTATGATAAGGGTTCGATGGATATTCATATTTTTTATCATTATAGCACTCCCGGGGTATTTATTTCCTTTTAACGCTGATGAAGAAGAGCCAGAAAGAAATATCTATGAGATTGTTAGATACGGAACCATTGATGATCTGAAGGCGGAATGCAGAAGGAGAGGTATTACTGATGAAGGGGATGAATTAACACTCAAACGAAGGCTGTTGAAACATGAATTAGAATTAACCGGAGTGCCCTTTGATGACAGGTTAAAAGAAATAACTGAAAGTGATATTATCCTCAATCGATCTGAATTTATCGAGTATTGGGAAGGGGAAAACGGTGAAGACCTTTTATGGCTCCATGGAGACGTTGATGTGGTGTACGCGGGAAAGAAGATACAGGCAGATGAGGTAAAGATAAACTTAAAAGCAGGGATAATCACGGGCAGCGGCAACGTAGTCTTCATCGATGAAAAAGGTCAAAAATATCTGGCTGAAAGCTTTTATTACAACGCGGATACAGATGATGGTCTTTTCTTTAATGCCAGGACTTCTCTGGATACTTTTATATATTCGGGAGATATCATCAGGCAGTTTCATGATGGTGAAAAGTTTGAAGCGGATAACGTGTCTCTTTCGACCTGTAATTTAAAAAATCCGCATTACAGAGTGGATGCTGAAAAACTGTATTACTATGAGGAAGGCCGCATTTTGATAAAAGACGCCACACTTTACTATGGGAGCGATTCCATCCTGAAGCTCCCCTATTTCTATAAAAGGATGGAAGAACGGCCAATAAAATCTTCACTATATTTCAGAGAAAGGTCCGGGATCGTCGTCCAGAACACCTACACTTCTTTTAAGACAGATGAGACCGAGCTTGTCTTAAAAGGCGATTATTATGAAAGGCTGGGAATTTATACAGGCGCGGATTATTTTTTAGCATACCCTTCAGGTGAAACAACAATTAATGCTTCTGCTGCTCTGGCAAAAGACATATACCGATATGATGATGTTACAGAGGAGTGGAGCCCGCTTGGGCCCCCTGATTCTACTAAATATAGCGTTAACAGGTCTTTGAGGTATAAGGGAAGGGTCTATCAGAAATTTCAGTTCGGGGAAATATTCCGGAATGAGGCTGAGCTTAACCTTGAATGGCCCTCAGATCCCTACTATGACTATGATTTTGAACGGAGGAGTATGAGGTTTGATCCATTTCAGCTTATTGGCCAGGCCGAATATGACTTCCCGAGAAAAGGCAATGGGTTTTCATGGTACTTAAATGACTATATCACGCGTGATTCTCTTTCGATTTCTGTCCAGAATGACGTGCATTTCGAGCCGCAGAGAAATCTTACTGAAAAGTATGTATCACTACCTGATTATTATGAATACAGGCTTTACACGATCACTCCACCGAGTGTTGCCCTCAATCATTCACGAACAATATTAAATAATATAGCTCCTGAAGTCTTTTCAGACATTAAATATGCCGGTAATGCGAATTACATGCATACCATTTATTATGATGAAAACGCAGTGTCATCGAGCGAGGTCCACAAGGCAGGGACCTCGGTCGGCCTGAGCAAGGATTATGATTTGGCAGAATATATACGGTTTTCTCCAGGTGTTCTGCTGGGTGCGCAGGGGCAGTATCACGTCGAGCCTTCGGACAGCGAAATTTCTGATGATGAAACAAACACTCTGGTCTATGGAAGAACAGGAGAGAGCCTGACTTTCGGCAGCTCAAACCTGTATCTTGAACTTAACCACGATCTTAAATACAAGTTATTTGGCCCTGATGACGATTATACATACGGAAGATTCAGAATACATGAGATCGGGTTAGAAGGGTATGTCCACTGGTGGTATCTGACTGACCGGATTACAACATCCTATGATCTCAGGCAGACCTATGACTGGAAGACAGAAGAATACGAGCCATTTGTGACTGACACAAACCCGTTTAAAAGCCGGTTTACACCCCTCATCAATTATCTTACATTTGCTCCTTTCTCAGCACTGTCTTTAAGCGATAGAACGGTTTATGACATAGCATCGTCAAGGTTTAAAACAAACAGTTTTATTTTGAATTTCAGTGACAGCTACTTATTTTCTAATGATCGTGAAATTACGGCAGGCTGGCTCCTGGACTGGGAACACAATTTCATCAACCCGGTACTTGATAATCTCAGTTCTATATTCAGTTTGACCGCCCGGGTTCATCCTTACTGGCTGGTCTATTTTTGGGTCCAGTCCAGGAATGATGATATCTGGCGGTATATTCCAAAATCAGCCCGGGAGAGAGGGCAGGAGCCGGTAAACCCGGTTGTGGATCTTCTTAAATCCTTTAATTTTTTTAATGTTGAGGATAGAAAGGAATCGTACTTCAAGATGAAAAGCCTTTCCCTGGGGCTCATCCATGACCTCCATGATTGGGAACTGAAGTTTGACTATACCGGAAACAGAGAGCTCTCCTATGACGGCAGCAGGTATCTGTGGAACAACACCTATTCGTTAAGCATAGGGTTAAGAGAAGTCAAGGGTGTGGATATGCATACTGAATATAGCGAGAGAAGGTAGCATTTGTACCGGCCCATTCTCGGTATACACAATCCCGGGCAGGGGTCACTATATGGTATTCCTTCATTGAGCTGATTACTTTCAGAGCCACCCACGACAGATGCAAACTCCAGTCTGTTGAACTGCAATGTTTGAAGCTCTGTTTATAAAACAAGACCCTTTATGCGGGAGCGCAATTCCTTATAATGATGATAAGAATCTTCATACTGTTTAAATACGGATTGTTTCGGCTCAAATATTTTTTTTACCTTTGCAATTTCGAGAATATCCTGCGGCGAAGTATATACGCCAATACCCTGGCCGGCAAGAAATGCAGCTCCCAGACATCCTGCCTCGCTGACTTCCGTTACTTCGACAGGTTTCCCCGTAATATCCGCTTTCAGCTGCATCCATCGTTCAGACTTTGAGCCTCCTCCCATTGCCCTGAGTTTCCGTATATTGAAACCTGCCTCACCGAGTGACTCGAGGTTCAATCTGACTTCATAACATATACAATCTAGAATGCCTTTCACAATATCATTTCGATCCGTATCCAGCGACAGGCCAAAGACAGAACCCTTTTGCATCGCGTCGAGCCAGGGTGTACCTGCACCTGCAAAGTAGGGCATAACATATACACTGGATGGTTTTTCAGATGTGGACTCAATCATTACATCGTATGGATTGAGGTTGCGGGCATTGGCCGTCGTCACCTCCTGGCTTCCGAGGGTATCCCGATACCAGCGGAGAATCGCGCCTGATGTTGTCACAAATCCGAGTATTATATAGAAACTATCAATTATGTGAAAACTAAGCCCGTAATTGCCTTCCAGAAGCGACGGTTCAAGACGGCACTCATTCGACAGGGCTGTGATCGCCTCCAATGTTCCGACGGAGAGCGCTGCTGTGTCGGGTTCAAGCACTCCTGCACCGAGTGCCGAGCAGCACTGGTCAAATCCCCCTGCACCAACAGCGGTTCCATCGTTTACTCCCAGCTGTGCAGAATACGGGTAATCGATTCTCCCCGCAATACGAATGGAGTTTGACAGGGGGAAAAATTTTTCTACATCTATACTGCATGTATGGAGTAAGTCATAAATGTATTTTTTTGTATGAATGTTCATGAGCATCGTATGGCTGGCGAGTGAGTAGTCCATCACAGCATTAAGTCCGAGCCTCACATGAAATATCTCCTGCCATCCGGTAAACTTCCAGGCCTTCTCGTATATATCCGGCCTGTGTTCGCGAAACCACATAATTTTAGGAAGAGTACAGAATGCGTGTAAAGGCGTACCTGTTTTATCAAAGGCGGCTTTTCTGCCGTAATGCTCTTCAATCCATGAAGCCTGCTCCACGGCTCTCCTGTCTGCTGCGCCAATAACTGTGCGGGCCAGTGCATTACCATTCCTATCGATCGGAGTGACAGAATCTCCCAGGGTGGAAATGCCGATTGCCTGAACAGGATCTTTTTTTTGTACCTTCCGAGCTGTTGAAAGAACAACTTGTTGAACCGCTTTCCATACTTCTTCAGGATCGAGCTCACACTGGCCCTTTTCTGGAATATAGAGAGGATACTCCCTGTAACAGCTCGCGAGTATCTCTCCACTGTGGTTAAAAACAACGGCTTTACTGCCTGTTGTTCCGATATCGATACCAAGTAAGCTCATGATATTTATTCTTCTATAAGTTGATTCGCCTGAAGTTCTATGGCGCTCCCTGATGCAACAACTTAGAGTAATTGTTAAAATACTATATTAACCTATCCTGTCAAACGCTTTTTAAAATATTTTTATCCTATCATCGATATTATTGAATCTAATAAAAAAATATATTAGATTGATGATGTCTTTAATGATATCACTATGGAGACACTCTTTGAAGCAGTTAACATTACGAAAAATACCACTTAATGTCGAAGAAAAATTAAGAGAAATTGCGGAGGCAAGAGGCTTAAGCTTAAATAGGTGGTCTGCTTCATGAAAGCATCGGTAGTAATTCCAACACACAACAGGGAGAAAATACTTAATATAGTTCTTCGTTATTACGGTGGTCAGGGTCTGTCTAAAGATATCTTCGAGGTTATCATAGTAGATGATGGTTCTACGGACCAAACTTTCAGGCTGTTCAACGAGTTAAAAGATCTGGATATCGACGGTCCGGGACCCGCGCTCCGGAAGTACCGCGGCAGGATTAAAGGGGCCGGGGAGGGGTGGTACAGGCCTGAAAATGGTGTCGGTTTTTCCAATCAATGTGAACCCCTTAAAATAAAATACATACAGATAGAGAAATCAGGGAGATCGGTATCGCGGAATATCGGCATAGGGTTTTCATCTTATCCATTGACCATCTTCGCGGATGACGACATATTTGTGGAACCTGATTTTGTGAAAAAACATATTGAATCACATACGCCGCATGACAGTTGTGTCATAATGGGGAGGGTTATCCATACACGGGATATTAAAAACCCCTTTTCTGCCGGATGGAAGCTAAAAGATATAAATACCGCTTTTCTCGCGACGGGAAATGCCTCTGTTTTTAAAGAGTATTTAATTCAGGCAGGATTGTTTGATGAAGGCTACACTGTGTACGGATGGGAGGATTTTGACCTGGGGATCCACCTGAAAGAAATCGGTGTAAAATCACAGAAGAGAAAAATATACGGGTACCATTACGATCCTCCTCAAAAATATTTGGAACCGGAGAGGATATACGGCAAAGAAAAAGAGCGGGGGTCTACTGCCGTTTATTTTTATAAAAACCACCCGCTCAGATGGGTTGAGCGGTTTACGCTCGTAAACAACAGGATACTTAAAACCCTGTTCCGGTTCCTGGGATTCAGGAACTGGTTTTTATCGAAGAAAAGAATATCTTTTTTAAAGGGGTTTTTCCGGCTGGTAATTCGTTTTAAAGGATACTTTGACGGTATTGATGAGGGAAAAGAAAATTACTCAGGCTGAAGCGGGTGAAAATGGAGCAGTTTAAGAAGAAGGACCTGATCATTTTTTCCAATGGACCGGGTGAGGTATCCACATGGGTGCAGCCTGTAGTTGAAGCGGTACAGAAAAGAGGTGAGCTTTCATCCATGTACAGAATATTGCTGATTGTCCATCCCTGCCCGTTCGGATCAGGCACTGAGGGGTCTGTTGCCCGCGGGTTTGAAGGTATTGAAGAGTTCATCGGGCCCGGAGAGTATCTTAAGATTTTGTTTACAGGACTGGGCAGGAGGAAGTTCAGGTTCAGCCGGGAAGGGGTGATTTTTTCTCTCGGCGGTGACCTGATGCACCCTGTTCTTTTTAGAAGGAGGATCAAGGGGAGGCATACTCTCTATGCCTATACAAAAAATCAGGGATGGGCAAAGTATTATGAAAAAATATTTGTGAGAAGTGATTATGTAAAAAATAAGATGTTAAAACAGGGGGTATCACACCAGAAATTGAAGGTTTCAGGAGATCTTGTTTACAGCTCTCTGAAATTCTTGCGGCCCGGCCTGGATGTCAGAAAAGAGCTTGACATTAAAGATGGTGAAAAGATGGTAGTTTTCCTGCCAGGGAGCAGGGCTTTTGAAGTGTGGTACATGCTGCCCATGTTTCTTAAAGTTATAAGTGATATTGCTGACAGGATCAGTGGTGTAAAACCCTTTTTATTGAAATCCCCTTATATATCCTATGATTTTATTGAAAAAGCTCTTGCAAATGGTGGAAACATAAAAGTGGCGGAGAGCATCCCCGGAGAATTGAAGCGGCAGGGGAACAATTTTTTACCATATATTGAATTTTCCGGGGGAAAGAGGGTCAGTGTTCTGGAAAAGGGGCTGAAATACTGGGGTGAAGGAATAGATTTTGCGGTAACAGTTCCCGGTACGAACACCATCCAGCTTGCCTACAGAGAAATCCCTTCTCTTGTTGTCGCTCCTCTGAATAAACCGGAGCTTTATCCCGTTGAAGGCCCTTTAGGGCTCTTGAAATGGATACCCCTGATCGGAAATATGATTTTGAAAAAGGCGGTTTTTAAATATCTCACGAAGTTCCCCTACGCCTCACTCCCGAATATGTACGAAAACGAGGAGATTTTCCCCGAGCTCTTCAAAGTTATTCAGACTGACGAGATAACTGATAAAATAATTGAGATATTTACTAATAAAGAACATGAAAAAATTAAAAAGAAGCTGTCCCGTTTCAAACCTGATGACAGCCCTGCTGATTTAATTATTCAGGAGGCGTTTGGCGATGTTGTTCGGATTTAAACAGCATTCTCCCTGCCTATCGGTTCCGGTCAAGGGTTTCAACCTGTATATAAAGCCCTGCTCCATCTCAAAAAATGCCTGATTATACTATTTTCTCGGCTTCCTCTCCGGCAATCATGCACCACCTGGCTACATTCTCGGGGTTTTTCCCGATAGTATGGTTGTCTTTCATCATCACTTCAACCACGCATCCTTTTGTCACTTCGAATGCCTTTCTGAGCCCGGCCCGGATTGCCTCTTCGTTAATGACCGGTTCGGCCAGAACAGCAGGGTTTGGTTTCATGGAAAAGATGTACCTGTCCTGCAGGTATTCCGCCATCTTTTCATAATCAGCCCAGGGTGAGCAGGAAATGCGGCGCAGGTTATGGTGGCGTTTTACTATGTCCCAGCGGGAGTCAACCGGCTCGCAGCACCCGTAACATGTCAGGCCGAACCGGTCCATTATCGGTTTTTCGCAGGGAAATATAAACTCCTCATACATTTCCGGCGAGACATTCACGGTTTCCTGACTTTCGGTAAAGCCCCACATGTCACAGCACCGTACCCTGCCGTTGAAATCATTCTGAGGGAGCTCATCAGTGAACCCGTATCCGCCAGAGCCTATATAAGTCCCGTCGTTATTGAGGCTCAACAGGCCGTTCTTTTCCAGGTAATTTAGCTTGTCCATGTGGCCCCTGGATATGATGGATAACAGTTCTTTTATTTCATCAGGATGATCAATAAAATCCATGAACATGTTTTGCAGACCTCTCAGGCTCGCGCCCGGAAGGGTCAATCCGAGGGACCACCACCATGTTCCTTTAAGGCGGACCGTAAGGATATCCGAAAAAATATCTTGTGCTATTTCAAGGCACCCGTTGGTGGTTACACGGTCAACCTCAAAATCCGGTGAATGCAGTTTCTTCAAATCTGTTTTATAGTCTTTTACAGGGTTGTCCCAAACATATGAGCCCAGGCTGTCTGTCCGATGGTATACTGCTTCAGCTCCCCAGTCATCCGGGGAGACTGTATAGGGTACATCAAAAAAAGGTTCTACCGGGTTATCATCACCCATCTCCTCTCCCCAGAAGATCTCCCTCCTGAGGTCCATCTCCCACCGTCTGGCCAGGTTTCCAGTGCACTTCATCTGTGAT
>DAOVJS010000203.1 GCA_030673105.1 Spirochaetota bacterium | reverse complement strand
TCCTCCCCCAGATGCCTGCTTACCGAAACAGTCATTCTGTCCAGACGGCCCGCCATTGCATTGTAATTTGTATAAGCAGGATCAATCAGCAGCAGCGGCTTTTCCGGACTCCCGGCAGGCCCGCAGGCCCCGAGGATAACAAGCTCTATTGCCTGGCTGCCGCCGTCCGTAACCTGTAAATACAACCCCTCCGTGTTAAATCCGCTTGATTCAATAATATTAAGAAAAGCCTTTCTCGTTTCCTCCCGGCCCGCAGTTGTCGTGTATTTTACAACCCCACCGGCAAAAGGGCCGTCTTCAGAACCAAGGTTAAACATACGCTTTTTTAACGCGGGATGGACAGGCAGGGACACATTCCCTATCGCAACGTTGATATTATTCACCCTGTCTGTCCTTTTCAGGAATTCAATCTGTGCAAGCCTGATTGCCGATGGATTCCTTTTTTTAAAATGCTCTGACAGCTCCGCTTTTTTCACTTTTTCTCCTTCTATAAATAAATTTTTATTCTTCTGTTACAATTGCCCTGGCAGGACAACCCAATGCAACTTTTAGAATCTTTAAAGGCATGACAGTTAATTTAACATTAAACTTTTGGATCTTTT
This sequence comes from Spirochaetota bacterium, assembly GCA_030673105.1. Taxonomy (GTDB): domain Bacteria; phylum Spirochaetota; class B62-G9; order B62-G9; family DRHN01; genus DRHN01. The sequence continues at coordinate 3,437 of DAOVJS010000203.1, read as the reverse complement.
CTAAATTTATACAGGCAGTTACTGTTAGAATATTTTCATTAAAATATCTTTCAAAAGCATTTTCAGGATTTACATCACTTTCCGCTGCCGGAGTATCAAAGACCACAATAAAAGGTTTTTTATCTATCAAATAATCCATTGCTTCTTTTTTCAAAAATGGACATTTTTTTAAATAATCCTTTTTTTTCCAATTTTTACCATATCCCGTGCTCATTATGATACCCGATCCTTCAGGTATATCACCTTTTTCCGCTTTTTTCATATCATCCATAAAAATACAGGGCCTGTCATCAATTATCCTTAGACCTTCATAGGGCATCTGTAAAACATAAGAGTCTACCATAAATAATTTTTCAATCGGAACATCGTTCGCCGTGTAACCTTTAATATCCCCGGGAGTTTCAAAATAAGTTCCTGTAAATGCAATCATATTCTCAAGTGAATCTAATTCGTATTCCACACCTGCATATTCCATTTTTACTTTACCCAATTTGAACGGTTTAATTTCCCCGCCATAATCCCACATACCTTCATAAATTGGACCTGAAATATCGATTGTTCTCATAATTCCCCCTTATTTTTGTTGACAGTCATTATATGTAACAATAAATAACTTACCATAAAAGTATATTTTTTGTCAATGGTAAAATAACTTGACCTTTTATTATTTTTGTTTTAAAATCATCTACTCTAATATGTTTAAGGAGAAAAGACGTCATGGCTGACTATATTGAATCTATTAGTGAAGCGGTATTAAAATACGACGTAGAACTGGTCAAGAAACTGGTCCCGGAGGCTGTTGAAAGTGGAGTGGACCCTATACTCATCATGAATGAGGGTCTTTCAAATGCAATAATCGAAATTGGCGATAAATTCGGAAGGGAAGAGATCTTTTTGGTTGAACTGATGATCGCGGCCGAAGCCTGTATGGGCGGGGTCGATATAGTAAAAAAGATCATACTGGAGAAGAAGGTGGACGCCGTAAAACCAAAAGGAGTGATCGTTATCGGAACAGTCGAGGGTGATATACATAATATAGGAAAGGATATTGTTAAGACCCTGCTGGAAGCCGCGGGGTTTGAGGTTCATGATATCGGTGTCGATCAGCGGGCTCAGAATTTTGTAAAAAAGGCAATTGAAGTAAACGCTAAAATTGTAGCTTCATCCGCCCTCCTGACGACCACAAGTCCAAACCAGAAGGCAATAGAAGTTGAATTAAAAGAAGCGGGAATCAGGGATAAAGTAAAGACGATAATCGGAGGGGCAGCGACAAACGCAGACTGGAGCAGGGAAATAGGTTCCGACTATTACGCATCTACCGCCACAGACGGGGTGAAAATAATAAAGAAATATTTTGAAGATGTCGGTAAATAAACGCTGAAATGACGACAGTAAAAAATCTTGAAGGAGTTTAAAATGAAAGCAAAACTGGAGGTCCTTTCTAAAGATGAGCTTGATACAATTTATCAGACAGCCCTTAAAATACTGGAAAAAATCGGAGTAAGTATTGAAGATGAGGAAATAATTAAACTATTGGAAAAAAACGGCTGTAAAGCGGGCTCCAATAAAATCGTCTATTTTCCTGAAAAGGTCATAGACCGGTGCCTTAAATCCACACCAAACAGGAAGGGCGAAACTACCCTTTGCGGCAGGGACCCTTTAAAAGACGTGGTGATGGGAGATGACCAGAAGTATCCCTATGTTATATCCCATGTGCTGATGAATTACTTTGAAGGTCTGACAGATACATACAGGACCATCACAAAAGAAGATATCAGGAAATTCGTTACGATCTCAGACTACCTCGATACAATTGACGGTATCTGGATGTGCACATTAATGCCGGATTTTAAAGAGATGTATACATACTGCGAGTACGAGCTTGCGGTCCGAAGCACAACAAAACCTGTGTGTGTTTCGAGCTTTGAGCCATCAGCCATACCGCCGGTGTACGACCTCGCGGCAGCGCTCGCGGGCGGAGAAGAAGAATTAAAAAAAAGGCCTTTAACCGTCGCGTTTTGTGAAATTTCACCGCTCACCTGGAATAAATATGGATGTGCTATGCTTAAAGCCACCGCCAGGTGGGGTATACAGCCCGTTATTACTGTTGAAACCCCAATGGGGGATACAGGCCCCGCAACCTTTGCCGGAAATATCGCGCAGAAGATTGCCGAGCTTCTAAGCGGTCTCGTTATAGTCCAGCTTTTAAAGGAAGGCCTGCCGGTTTTCTTTGTTGTTCCTCTCGAAGTCTTTGATATGAGAACCGCTCAGATCTGTCTCGCTAGCCGTGGTGATTATGTCTGGGCCTGTGCCGTGGGCCAGCTGGAAGATTATCTTGGAATACCTATTATTTCACCGATATCTCCGGATTCGAAGCTCCTCGACATGCAGGAGGCTTATGAGCTGAGTTTTTCACTGATCCCGCGTATACTTGGCGGAAATAAGGCCACTGTGATTCATGGACTGGACCAGACTCACGCGATCAACAATGAGCTTTTACTGCTGATGGATGAAATGATGATCTCTGTCAGGCGCATGCTGGAGGGCATTGATGTAAACGAAGAAACCCTGGCTTTTAATGTGCTCGAAGAGGTTGCGGGAAAGATCGAAAATGACAGGCGCTCGGGACATTTTCTTAACCAGAGGCACACTCTTAACTGGTATGTCAGGGAACACCGCCCGAGAAGGGATGCGGTTATCGACAAATACCGCAGGGAGAAGTGGATAGAAAACGGCTCAAAATCTTTTGTTGAGCGCGCTCATGAAAAAATCCTGGAAATTCTCAAAAACCATAAACCTGAACCGCTTTCAAAGGAAATTGAGTCAACAATAAACGCAATACATAAAAAATATAATATCCCTGATTTATGAATCAATCTTCAGAAAAACTTGTTTACTGATAAAAGCTCATTACCGGAAGATCAATACGCGATTGATAAGTGCAGTTACGGTAAAATCGAACTGTTGGAGGCTCATCGGGATTAAGGGCGAAATGGTCTTTGTCCGCTCCTGCAAACGCAATCCTTATCGAATGACCTTTTTTAAAAAGGTAAGATGTCGGATACATGTCAAATACCAGCTCAGCTACCCTGCCTGATTGCAGCGGCATCCCATCCTTACGCTTAAAGGTATGATAAGGAGTGATCATGGTGTAAGGCGGTGCTTCATCACTGAGCTTGCGATGCAATGCTCGCAGCATTCCCTCTGTGACATAAGTAACCTTTCCGGTAGGACTGATGTCTTCGAGATAGGCGAAAAAGTTGCCATCCTCGGCAGAAGAGCTGACGTAAAGCGTGACTATTGGATGGCCGGTGACTTCCGTATCCTCATCAAGAGGCGCGGTGGTATAGCAGAGCAGTTTCTCATCTTCCTCGCTGCGATCTGGATAAAAAATCGGTGCATGGCTGGGGTTAACCAGCGAATTCCAACGAGAATTA
>DAOVJS010000220.1 GCA_030673105.1 Spirochaetota bacterium | reverse complement strand
GTGGAGTGGCAGATACCATAAGTGAGACGGACATCGTGCTGAGAACATATAAGTACCTTTTCATGCCGCCGTTCTATTATATAAATCCTGTAAAGGGCCTTGGAAGAGTAAAAGATTATGATGCTGTTGATATTTACAAAGATTCTTCGAATATTACGGGGAATACAGCTAATACCCTCACAACAGGCTATTTCCTGGATACCTATCTGGAGTATGACAACTGGTATATTCCGTCCTATGTGGGGCTGTCAATATCAGGAGAAACAAAGAGGGAGGGGGAGAACTACACCCAAAAACGGGGCGCGGGAGGATCCATTGATAAGTATTTCCCCTTTGATATTGAGAGCGGCTTTTATGATAAAAGCGTTGATCTCTCCTTTTCCTACTGGTATGAGAGAGATTATTCAACCAAAGTAATTCTAAATTCATTTAATGTTCAAACTGGGTTGAACAGATTAAAGACTGAATGGAGGGGAATAAAAACACAGCATTCTTTTACCTATGAGAGGAAGAGGCAGAAGATTGATAGTGAGAAACTCTATCTGTTTCCCGGACATCCTGAGGAGACTACAGTTTCAGAAAAGCCGTATAGCGATAAAATAACAAGTGAAATTACATTTGAATACCTCTGGGAATACAGTATTGGAGAGATTGAATTTTTTTCTACCAGAAAAAAAACTTCTTCACTTAAAGGCGAGATTCAGAGTACGGAACGTGTGATCATTGAAAATAACTATACTTTTACCGATAGGGAAAAGGCAGGGAGTTTCAGTAATATCCCGATAAGAGTAACTCTGGAGCATGTTACAACCTACAGAATGACCGACAACATTGAGTTCGGAATGAACGTGAAAACTGTATTCGGTGTTGAAGAAAAAATACTCCCCTCCTCCACTACCGGTAATACTCTGCCGTCCATGGGATTTGAAATCGGCATCATTACCAGAATTCTCTTTTAAACCCTCAGTTTTATGGCTTTTATAGTCTAATAACCTGTTAAAAGTTAAAAATGTATATCTTCCAACAAACTGATTGAAAGTTAATTGATTCAGGCTGTCCCTTAACATATAAAATGGCTCTTTAGGTAAAAAATCCTGTATAATTTATAGCATCAAATGTATAATCTGTATGTATGGGACAGCCTAATAAGGTTGTGAGACAAACTCAATTATATTATTGAAAAACTATGGTCGATGGTGTATATTTATTAAAATGGGGTAGAAGGAGGAGAAGATGTTGAAAAAGTTTATTATCAGTCTCTCTTTTATACTTGTATTCAGTGTTATTGCATTCGCGCAGGAAAACGAAAGTACAGAAAAAGAAAAACCAAAGCTTGGGTTTAACATGAATTTAGCCATAGGATTGTCGAGCTATGAGGACAGTAACAAGGACCAGCTTGCTTTTCAAAAGTTCGGCATTTTTCCTGAATTTACCTACGGGAAATGGGGCCTCGGGCTTGATTTGACCCTTGAACTGGACGGCGATTTTCATTTAAGGGACCTCGATAACGATGGTAAACCGGACAGATGGTCAACCTTCTGGGATTATGTTCAAAGAATATACTATTTGCGGTACGGACACAAGGGAGACCCCCTGTACGGCCGTATCGGCGCCTTCAGCAGCTATACACTCGGCCACGGGTTAGTTATGGAGAGATTTTCAAACACCCTGTTTTATCCGCAGGTGATTCAACTGGGGTTGAACCTCGACATTGACGGGAGTCTTTTTGATTTTCCGTACATAGGAATGGAATCGGTTGTTGATGATATCTTGGACTGGGACATAATGGGTATTCGTGTCTATTCAAGGCCGTTTCAGGGGCTTACAACTCCCATTGTAAAGGACATGAAAGTCGGAGCGACAATCGTTACAGACCTGGATAATAAGGAAGTCCCCACAAAAGACCCACCCGGGGACAATTCAGCAAGCGAAAGTGGTATAACAGAATACGGACTGGATATTGAAGCTCCGCTTCTTGAAAGGCAGGACATGAGCGTCATTGCCTACGCGGACTGGGCGAAAATATCAGGAAAGGGGAATGGATCCTGGATCGGGAGCACGTTCACCTATAAATGGATCAGCATTCTCGGCCAGCTTCGCTTTTTAGGAAAGCAGTTTGAGCCGGGGTTTTTCGGCCCGCTTTATGAAGTTGAAAGATCAACCAAGTACGCAGGCCTTGATGCCATCGATCAGTTCTATATAGGTTACCTTATCGGGACCCAGCTGGCCCTGTTCAATTTCGTGGAATTCCATTTTTTCTGGTCAGACGGAATCAATGACAAAGACGAATTCGATGACCCGGTGGGGCCGAGGATAGAGACAGGAATAGGAACAGCGGAGGGCGCGTTCCAGAAGTTTGATGCTTCCATTATGTACGATAAGAAGGACATTGACAGTTTTTCAGAATTTTTCGAAGAAGGAAACAGTCTGATGAGGTTTACAGTGGGGTACATGGTGGGCGGCGCCACAAAGATAGTCTTTATACATGAGAGAGCCTACTCACCATATCCACCTTATAGCCAAACGAAACGGACCATGGTAGAAACACAGATATCATTCTAATTTAAAGGAGGATGCCATGAAAAAAATAGTTATATATATCTTTTCGATCCTTTTTATACTCTCCTTCGGATTTCTTCATGCTCAGGAGTATATGGAGGAGGAACCGGCCTATGTTTCCTACCTGGCCGGAAGTGTTGATGTTGACCTTACACCTGATAATAACATGGAAGATTTTGAGATGGCAGAGCTTGATATGGAAATTCCGGCAGGTACGTTGATTCGAACAGGCATGGATGGTCTCTGTGAGATTACAATGCCTGATCAGAGTACCATAAAAGTATCTGGCGGATCTGTGTTTCAGGTAGATGAGATGCTGATAAGCAGGGAAACCGGAAAATCATCGCAAAAATTCAAGCTCCTCTTTGGAAAAATAAGGGCCAGGGTCGAGAAGTTTACAACCTCTGATTCTAAATTTGAAATTGCTTCAGGCACCGCGCTTGCCGGGATAAGAGGGACAGTAATTGGAGATACCTTTGATGGTGTAAACACGAAGGTACTTTGCTTCGAGGGTGAAGTGACTCTCGAGAGTTTAACAGGTGCTTTCGAGCCGGTTGTAATGAACGCGGGCCAGATGAGCAGTGTGGCGGAAGGGGGAATACCCGAGCCTGTTATTGACATACCGCCGGAGGAGATGCAGGAGTGGGCGGAGGATCTTGAAAAGTTTGCGGAAGAGGCAGCCGAGAAAGTAGAAGAAGTGAAGGAAGCTGCAAAAGACGAAGAAATAGCAAAAAAGGCGGCTGAAAAAGGAGAGAGCTTTTTTACTAAGTTTCTCAAGCTCAATGCCTACGTCGGCTCGATTACCATTGACGGCAATGTCTACAACAGGTGGATTTTCACGCCCGAGCTCAGCATAGGAAAACTGGGAGTGGGATTATACATACCTGCCATATTCGCGCCTGATGAGGGAATATTAGGCAAATGGGAAAACAATGATGAGTGGGATTACACAAACCTGGAAAATGGATTTAAAAG
>DAOVJS010000072.1 GCA_030673105.1 Spirochaetota bacterium | reverse complement strand
CGGACGTGAGTTGTGAGTACAATTACATGTGATTCCTTAAATATTTCCCAGACAACGTTCTTGTTTCCTTTTTTCGACATTCCATAGCCCGGTGGTTTCAATTAAACAAAGTTCTGGTTTTATCCATTAATAGCTGGTACTTCGTACCAGAGGAAACTGATATTTTGTACCAGAAATTTACGCCGCTGAGGCACCAAACATTCATTCACGGTTTTTCTCACTTTTTTCTATTTCTTCAAGCCTATGAACTAATTTTACTCTTTCTTCAGTTTTATCGTCCAGTTTAAATTTAAGATGAGGAATATACCTCACTCTCAACTCTTTCCCCATCCTCATCTGAATATACCCACCGGCACTTTCCAATCCCTTTATCACGTTTTTTTTTTTCTGTTTCAGAACCGATAACAGAAATAACAACCTCCGCTGTTCTTCTATCTTTTGAAAGCATAACACCCAGGATAGTTATAAAAGAGTCAAGGCGGGGATCCTTCAAGCCTTTCACCAATAGAGAAGAAAGTTTTATTTTAATTAATTCTTCCAGTCTTCTTGATCGTATATCCATGTTCTTCCTTACACTTTAGCGTCAAGTTTCTGCGCGATCTCATGAACTATAAAAGCTTCAATAATATCCCCTTCTTTCACGTCATCAAAATTTTCAATTTTAATTCCACACTCAAAACCCGATGTGACTTCTCTCGCATCTTCCTTGAATCTCCTAAGGCCGACAATCTTTCCTGTGTATATTTCTATTCCTTCTCTCATTAGCCGGGCATTATCCCCTCTTGAAACCCTTCCGCTACTGACATACGTCCCCGCAATATTACCTATTTTCGGCACCCTGAATACCTTTCTTACTTCCGCATTCCCGACAATTTCCTCGCGGAGTTCCGGTGCCAGCAGACCCTCCATTGCCGATCTGATATCTTCGATTACATCATAAATAATTCCATACCTACGAATGGCCACCTTTTCTTTTTTTGCCAGAATTAATGCCCTTGTATTGGGCCTGACCCTGAAGCCAATGACTATGGCATTAGATGCCGAAGCCAGCACAATATCCGTCTCATTTATCGCGCCCACACCCTCATGTATACAGTTAAACCGCACCTGAGGGGTTGACAGTTTCCCCAGGGAATCTTTCAACGCTTCTACCGATCCCTGCACGTCTGCCTTAACAATTACCTTCAACTCCTGTACTTCTCCCTCTTTTATCTGTTCATAGAGGTTTTCAAGTGTAATCTTTTTAACATTTCTTGACTCTTCAAACCTTTTAAGCTCCTGCCTCTTTTGCCCTATCTGTTTCGCGTATCGTTCATTAAGTGTCACCTGAAAGGGGTCGCCGGCAATAGGAAGTCCGGAAAATCCAATCACTTCAACAGGTTCAGAAGGGGATGCTTCCTTCAGGGCATTTCCGTTTTCATCAAACATGGCCCTAACCCTTCCCGGGTATATGCCGGCAACAAAGGGGTCCTGGATTTTCAGTGTTCCTTTACTAATTAATACAGTCGAGACAATTCCACGGCCTGTATCTATCTTTGATTCAATTATGGTTCCATGGGCTTCCCTCTCCGGATTTGCTTTTAAATCCAGCATTTCCGCCTGGAGCAGGATCGCTTCAAGCAAATCATCAATACCTGTTTTTTTAAGAGCAGATACTTCCACCATAAGAACATCTCCGCCCCACTCCTCCGGGACAATACCTCTCTCTGCAAGTTCATTCCTTACTTTGTCAGGATTTGCGTCGGGTACATCCATTTTATTTATCGCGACAATAATGGTAACATTCGCTTCCCTGGCATGGCTGATGGCCTCAATTGTTTGAGGCATTACTCCATCATCTGCCGCGATGACGAGAACAACAATATCTGTTACCTTTGCTCCCCTTGCCCTCATCATTGTAAACGCTTCATGACCCGGGGTATCAATGAATATGATTTTCTTATCCGTTAGTTTAACCTTATATGCTCCAATATGCTGGGTAATACCACCTGTTTCAGTGTCTACCACATTGGAGTCCCTGATAGCGTCCAGGAGCTTGGTTTTTCCGTGGTCAACATGCCCCATGATAGTAACAACCGGGGGTCTTAGTTTCAGGTCTTCCGGCTTATCTTCCTTATCTTCAATGGCAGTTTGCTCATAGAGAGATATTATCTTGGTATTACATTCATATTCAGCAGCAACGAGGGTAGCTGTCTCCGAATCTATCTGGTCATTAATCCGGGCCATTACGCCCAGAGTTATTAATTTTGCAATGAGCTCACTTGCCTTGAGGTTCATTTTTTTGGCAAGATCACCTACCGTAATAGTTTCGAGAATTTCAATCTGCTTCGGCAGCGGATTTACAACTCCAATTATTTGATCTTTTTTCCTGTGCATAAGGAGTTTTTCCAGATTGGCATCTTCCTCCTCTTCAAACCTTTTTTCCTTTCGATAGCCGTACCTTTTTCTCTCTCTCGATGGCCTTTTCCCCCCTTCCCTCTCTTCCTGTTTCTGACCCTTTTTCTCTTTAAGTCTGAATATGGCCTTTTTTTCTTCTTTAGATTCTGTCTTTTTACCCGGCTTTTCAGTTTTTTCGAGAGCTTCTTTCCCGGGGGCTTCCTTTAAAGCTTCGACAGCCAAAGGCCGCTGTTTCTTTTCCTGCCGGTCTGCAGCTACTTCCCCCCCTTCAGGTTTTTCGTCCTCCTTTTTCTTCCGGATCTTTTCCCCGGCAACTGCTGCCTGCTTATGCGGTTTTTTAAGAATTATTACCTTTTTCTTTTTAATGATAATCTTTTTATGCTCTTCTTCCTCCCGTTTTGACTTCTTTTTTATAAGAGCGACCTCTAACTTTTTATTAATATTTTCTTCAATATGTTTATTGACCTTTTTTAAATCCTTTTCATTCAATGCGCTTGATGATTTCTTGTTATTAATACCAAGAGTGACTAAAATAGCGAGAACTTCCTTAGTCGTCATATCTTGATTTTTTGCGAGTTCACTAATCTTCATTATCCATCCTCTAGTAAGAAAATACAGTGTAAAAACAGTGTAATTATTTGATAATATTCAATTTCCATGAACAAAACAACAAAAAAAGGAACCCCTAATCTTGCTCTTCTTCATCTTTAAATTCAAGTTCAACACCACAGGCTTTACATTTTTCCATGTCTTCAGCTATACGCGCTCCACAATTAGGACATTCATAGTACTCCACCTCCGTGTCCCCTTCACTCTGTAATTCCACTCCTTCGGTTTTTATAACCTCTTCTTTCACTACTTCTACGTTCTCAGAGAGAAGTTTCATGATTTTACCGGCCATATCCATATCCATTCCTTCGATATCGGCAAGCTCTTCCACACTTTTATCAATAATGTCCTCTATATAAATTAGACCGGCTTTCTTAAGTACATCAAGGATTCCTGTATCAAATCCGGGGATGTCTTCCATAGAAGTCACTTCCGTCTCAAGCTCTGCCCCTTCCACATTAAAAAGTTCATCTGCCGCTTTTCTGGTATATTCGGCATATTCTGACTTTTCGAAATCCTCTTCAGTTATTACATCCAGTCTCCATCCAACTAATTTGGAAACCAGGCGTATATTCTGCCCCTGACGCCCTATGGCAATTGCCAGCTGGGTTTCTGCGACAACAACTATTGCTTCTCGATTTTCCTCATCCGTGATAAAAATCCTGTTTATTTTTACCGGATTCATGGCATTTGCTATATATCTCTTGATATCCGCGTCCCATTTTATAATATCTACTTTCTCCCCTTCCAATTCACCCACGACTGCCTGTATTCGCATCCCTTTCAGCCCGACGCATGCCCCTACAGGATCAACCTCGGCCCGCGGAGAGTAAACTGCTACTTTCGATCGATACCCGGGATCACGGACAATATTCTTTATAATAATTGTTCCATCGGCAATTTCAGGAATTTCAAGTTCAAATATTTTCTTCACAAAACCCGGGTGACTCCTTGAAAGGATTATCTGGGGGCCCTTCGATTCTTTCCTTACTTCTAAAAGTAAGGCTTTTACCCTGTCACCAAGTGAGTAATGCTCACGAGGAGACTGCTGGCTTTTAGGCATAATGCCTTCACCTTTACCAAGGTTGATAAATATGGTCCCTCCCCGCTCTCTCTGAAAATAACCAACAATCATTTCACCTTCACGCTGCTTATACTCATTATAGACAACATCTTTTTCTATTTCCTTTAGCCTCTGCCTGACAACCTGTTTTGCGGTCTGCGCAGCAATTCTACCAAAATCTTCAGGTTTAACCTCAATCAGGAGCTCATCACCAAGCTCAGCCCCGGAATGTAACTTTTTAGCATCACCAAGGTCTATTTCAAACACAGGGTCCTTAACAGATTCAACTATTTCTTTTTTTGAGTAGATTTTGACAATGTGATTGTCCTCATCCAGATATGTTTCTGCATTGGATGTTGTACCAAATCTTTTTTTATATGCTGCAAGAAGTGCCATTTCTATTGTTTTCAGGACTAATTCTTCTGAAATGCCTTTGTCCACAACGAGCTGTTTTACAGCCTCTGCAAACTCGTTTGCCATACTTCCTCCATTATCAATTTAATTTAGTTTTGCTTATACTATCCAAATGGATAGAAATCGTCTCACCGTCAACTTCAATTGTAACGATATCGTCTTCCAATCCCCTTAATTTTCCCTCTAAAATAGCAGACTTATATATATCATCGAACGGTTCTTTTAACATCACCTTTACATCTTTTGATTTAAACAGGTTATATTCATTCTTATTTTTAAAAATCCTGTGTATACCTGGCGATGATACCTGTAAATTGTAATTTTCTTCCTCGATTGGTTCTAATATTTCCAATCTATCATTAAAAAGGCGTGATATTTTTTCACAGTCATTGAGCGTCACTCCTTCCTCTTTATCAATAATTACAATAATGTTCAATCCGTTGGGGCCCCTCTTCGCATTTAGCTCTACAACTGTAATATTTAACGGATCTGAAATTTTTTTAACTTCTTTTAGCAGTATTTCTTTTATGCTAGCCATAGCTCAAAAATACACACTCGTAAGATTACAATAAAAAAAGAGTCGGCACAGCGACTCTTCTAGTAAAAGATCCAATGATCTACTCATACAGGTTAAAAAAAAGTTAATACTAACACCAATATATGTCAAGTAAAATTAAATAAATTTGAAGACAGCAAACCCGGTTTCCGGCAGATTTCTTTTTTTACGTCTGAATGGCTCAAAAATTTTATGAATTTCTGACCCAATTTCGCCTACTGTCGAATCCCTGCGTAAGAGGAGAGTTCTTTTAATAAGCTCATAAAAGCTCTCCTCCTCAACAAGAATTTCATCTGTATTATTAGACAAAAGAGCAAAAATATCACCTGCAACAAAATCAATTTCAGCATATGTGAAGGCTTCGGCGAACTCTATTTCTGATAGATTGCCCAGTACCGGAATATCCATTGTCAAATCCTTCACAACTTCCTCTTTGTGTTTCAAATAAATTGACGGCATCTGGCCGCAGGAAGTATATTCTACCCTCTTTTCTTCTTCATTGATCATTAATGCCGATGCATCAAGGGTAAGGTTGTTATCCAGGCAGTAGTTATTTAGACCTATTAATATATTTCTGGTCTGCACAGATTCTTCAGCGTTCTCATCAAGAGACTCTGTTATCTGTGTTAATTGATCCAGCGCTTGCCCGGGTTCCGCTCCGGGGTAAGCAAAAACGGTAAAAAAATGGTACCCATTACTCCTGTTATAATAAAAATAGTTCCCCTGAGATTCAGGTGAATGATAGATAAAACTACCTGCTCTAAGAAAGGGTAATTCAACTTCCTGCTTCCTGAACAACTTTTGTTTTTGTTCCATTAACAGCAGGAGCGGGTTGCCCGCCATGTTTTCTTCTACAGGAATTTCTTTTTCACTCTTTTCCTCTTCCAGTGCCGCAGGCTCTATCACGACTTCCGGCTCTTTTACAGTTTCTTTTTTACTTTCTTCAATCCTTTCCAGCAGAGCTTCCCCTTCACCAATTCCCGCTTCTTTTTGAGTTGTGGCCCCCGCCTGTTCCATATCAAGCTGAATTGAGCCCATTACGACACGCGCGCGGGAAATAATATTATTAAAGCGGCTTTGTACCCATAGAAATGAAGGAATAAAAAGAAGGAGAAAAGCAAAAACAATATATCCTACTGTTAATAGAAGGATATATAGGCCTTTTTCAGGTAAAAAAATAAACCTCTTTACATCCATTCCAAGAATAAAATCATAGTCTCCTTTACCGGACATATATATCGGGATAGAGTAACGATGAAACATATATATCGGGATAGAGTAACTATGGAAGAACGGTTTTTTTAGTCTAACAACTTTGATCTCAGGGTATCCATTCTGAAATTTCCAGACATGATTGATACTTTCATAATAATCGGAATGCAGCCTCCTGGATTTGTATTCTTCAAAAACACTATTATCAGTATGGAAAATGAGCTTACCGAACTTATCCGTGCACCATACTTCAATCACTCCCCTGTTGCTGCTTATAGAAACGGCTATGTTTTTCAGATCATCCCGGTATGAGTCATCTTTTACAAGAATATGCTGAAATGAAGAGATGTTCATCATTAAAGAATGATAATATTCCTTTATTATGCCCTCATAATAATTAAAAAGAAAATAATAGGAACCCAGAAAAAAAATTACGAGAGTGCTAATAAATACCAGTAAAACATTGAGGACCAGCCTGCGCCGTGAACCCCTTATATAATTTATAAGTAAGTCTATTCTCCCCTGGATATCCATCTTTACCTTTACCCTGGCCGATAATAATTGAGGTTGTCTCACAACCTCATATCAGGCTGTCCCATACATACAGATTGTAAATATGATTCTATATATTATACAGAATTTATGTTTAAAAAGCCATTTCATATGTTAAGGGACAGCCTGGATTAGAATCATGGTTTTATCCAGTAACGGGATAAAACCATCGGCAAGAAATAACGTCTTATCATGATTGACAAGTTAACTTGCCTATTTTATCTGAGAACAGAGTTGGACGCAAGTTCATTGATATAATCAACATTAAATATCTGCTTGATCAACCCCGAGGAAGAGGAGCTAAAAATGTTATCAGGCATCCCCTTTTCTCTTGTATCATCAATATAAACGCTCCCGTTGTTATACGCTATATAGCACCGCACAACCTTTCCACCGCCAAAAACAGCATATTCCCTGTTATTGACTATGTCATTTTCAGAAATACCGGGATTTGAACCGCCTTTTATATAAATACCGTGCCTGCCGTTATTGGATATTAAATTACCCGTGATCTCAACAAAATGTGAGGCATCAACAATAATCCCATCCATGCTGTTGAGCTCAATATAACTATCAGACAGAATAATATCTCCACTCCCTTCTTCTAAAACAATCCCCGCAAGGTTGTGTCGAACGTAAGATTTCTTAATTCTCCCGCCTCCGTAGAGACGCAGGCCGTACACCCTGTTATTATTCAGTCGTGAGCTCACAATTGTGAAGCTGTATTTATTAGCCAAAATACCCTTTTCATTGCTTTCAATTATTGAATTTGAGATAATAACCTTACTGTTTTCTATATGCAGTCCAATTGTATTATACATAATAGTTAATACATTGAGGTCAACCCTGCTGTTTTTTATATAAATACCCTTTTCCTTACTTTTCACAACCTCGATATTACTCAGTTTAATCCCTTTATCATTATTAATAACAGCAACTCCAACAGCCGCACCGGATATAACCGTATGACGGATGCGGCCGGATGATCCCCCCAGGTACTGTATGCCGCCCCAGACGCCATCAGCGGCTTTCAGCCGGGCATTCTCAACTATTAAAGTTCCGCCTGACATCACACGTATCAATGCATTCACCGGCAGGGTTATCTTACCGCTTAATAATGCTGTTTCACCCTTCTTGACAACGAACCCCTTCTTCTTAAGAACGGAATATCCGTACTTTTTAGGATACACAGGCTTTGCTGTCTTCTTTTTTTTATCAGGAATAGTTTTAATACCTGCAGTCTCCCTGATTGCTACTGAATAGTCCCTGTAAATGCTGCTGGATGGAAGGACAATATTTTCAGTAACCTCCCCGGACCCGGACACCAATGTCTTTTTTGTGTAAGGCTTATAACCGCTTTCGTTCCCCGCTCTATCAATCGCTTTAATGGTGATAAAAAGTTCCTTATCTTTGAGCTGATCTCTATCAATTATTAATTCGTAAGATGTATTATTAGTGGAGACCACACCATCCCATCTATCCCTGTTAACCCCGTAGTATAGCGTATACTTTTCGATATCTCTATCTGCTGATTCCCACCTTATTTTTAACCTGTCTTTTCCAATAAATTCGTACTTAATATTGAACGGAGGACCCGGAGGAACCGTATCTTCCAGAACGACTCCTTCCAACGCCATTGAAGGCTCGCCCAGGTCCCCTTTTTTATCAATTGAGAAAATCCTGAATGAATAGGGCGTGACATTATCGATTAAAGGAACATCATCCTGTAAAATGTCTCTTATACTGTAGCTCACAAATCCGGAAGACGTATCTTTAATGACAAAAGCCTCTGTCCTGTTTTTCGTAAGACCCCCCTTGCTGTAATAAAGATACCGTTTCCCTTCCCTCTTTATTTGAATAATATAGCCCTTAAGATCATCATCTCCACTTCTGTTCCATATAAGATCCACTCTGTGATTTTTTGCGTAAGTAACCCCCGGGCCAAAGGGCGGGAGAGGTGCCTTGTTTATGGTTTGAATTTCACCGGCAACAGGTGTGATAGAATAACCATTTTTATTTTTTGAATACACCAATACCCGGTAAGCAGTGTTCTCCTTTAAATTTCCGAATTCACAGAAGTTCTGTTTCATATCCGGATAAAGAACAAGCGGTGTGTCACTGCCTTTTAAATAAAGTTCACATTTATACGCCAGGATGTCCGGCATACTATCCCATTTAGCGCGTATAAAACTGCTGCCATGGATATACCTGTAGGTTTCATATACAATCAGCCCCGAAGGCGCCGCCGGCCTGGAACCATTGTCTTCGAATTTTATTTCAATAGGGTTTGTCAATCCACTGTACTTTATATTTATTGAATATTCACCTTCTTTAAGATCCTCAAATTCATAATTCCCTTTTTCATCGGTAAGAGTATGGGCAACGGTTGCTCCATTATTATCAATACAGTAAACGTCTACCCTCGAGACCGGATTACCCGTTTCATCTGCTACCTTCCCTCGAATAGTTCCGCCTTCAGGTGCTTCTGTTTCTGCTGCCGGCTCTTCCTCTGTTGCCGGAGTTAAAGGGATGAACGCTTCTGTCTCTTCCACAGTCACTTCTTCTTCGGGACCTTCAGCTTTTTCCTTATCTTTCCCCGAGGATATAAATAAAAGTGAAGAAAGTATACACACTGCGGTCAGATATGGTACTGGTAGTATTTTTTTCATCTAAATTAATTCCAGGGTTTTTTGAACAGATATACGGAAGAATATCCCGTATTCTGACTGTCATGATTTGTCGTTATCCAGAAGGACCACATAAACGGTAAAAACTTTTTCTTAACACCTGCAACCTTCAGCGCCACTACGTCTCCATTATACGAACCGGCAACAATTTCGAAAATCCCATCCCTGTTCAGGTCAAATATAATCGGTGTGGTAAGCACATGGTCTCTGTAGTTATACAGAGCCATCTGATTACCTGTTTTTCCATTTAGGATAAAAAGCAAGCCGGAAAGCGTGGTAAAAAGTACATCCATGCCTCCGTCAGAATCAATATCAGTTAACGCTATTCTTCCGATTGTTGTTCCCTCTTCTGTTTCATAAGTCCACTTCTCTATCCTTGTCTTCCCTTCTATTGATTTAAGCACACCATTTTCATCGATTAGAATAATCTCGATATTTTTATCTCCATCCGTGTCTCCCACAGATGGAGCTTTTATATATGTGCCATTCATTTCATTCTTAAAGAGGAGCCGGCCATCTGTTCCATATCCTGTTAATATTCCATTTTGAGTCAAAGAAATTATGTCATACTTTTTATCACCATCCAGGTCACCTATCGAGCTGCTCCCGGCGGGCCTGCCGGAAATGCTCCTTTTCCACAGCCCCCAGCCTGTTTTTCCGTCAATAGCGTATAGATAACCGTTGCTTGTTGAAAACACAGCATGTTTTACAGAATCGTTATTTATT
>DAOVJS010000068.1 GCA_030673105.1 Spirochaetota bacterium | reverse complement strand
TTATTGCCTCCGTATCTATTTTTTCTGCCTATACCCTTCTTCTTTTTCGAGGCCTGCACCCATTATGGGGTATTGGAGTTACGTCCTTAATTATATTTATTTTTAAGCCAACTACCTGCAGTGTTCTGATAGCGGACTCTCTTCCTCCCCCGGGGCCTTTCACGTAAACATCGACTTCCCGCAGACCGTGGCCCATTGCCTTCTTGGCCGCATCCTCCGCTATCATCTGCGCCGCAAAAGGGGTACTCTTTTTTGCGCCTTTAAAATCCAGACTTCCCGCACTGGACCAGGAGATAGCGTTCCCCTGTCTATCCGTTATTGTTACGATTGTATTGTTGAATGTTGCCTGAATATGCACTATTCCATTAGCTATGTTTTTCTTCTCTTTTTTTCTTACTTTTGTTTTAGTTATTTTCGCCAATGTAAAACTCCTTTACTTTTTCCTGCCTGCAACGGTTTTTTTCTTTCCTTTTCTTGTTCGGGCATTGGTCCGTGTTCGCTGTCCTCTTAATGGCAGGCTTCTCCTGTGCCGCAGTCCTCTGTATGAACCAATATCAATAAGCCTCTTTATATTCATAGAGACTTCTGTTCGAAGCTCTCCCTCGATCTTATAATTCTTTTCAATAATACTTCTCAGTTGCGCGATCTCTTCGTCAGTCAACTTATTGACCCGTATATCAGGATCTATGTTTGATTCATCTATAATCCTCTTCGCCAGCGTTTTTCCAATCCCATAAATATATGTGAGGGCTATTACAACCCTCTTGTTATTCGGTAGGTCTACACCCGCTATTCGAGCCATTTAAAATTATCCTCTTTTTATGTTATTACCCTATAACTTATTGCCTGATGAACTCTCATCATGATTGACAGTTTACTTGCCTCTGGTTTTATTTATAAAACCATAGGCGAGCAATAAAATCTCATAATGATTAATAAGTTTACTTGCCTATTTTTGTCTCTGCTTATGCTTTGGATTATCACAGATCACCCGCACAACACCTTTTCTTCTGATCACCCTGCATTTATCACACATTGTTTTAACCGAAGCCTTTACTTTCATTTATTCCCCTGCTTCTAATATTTCTCTTCTGGTTTTATCTATTAATTTTCAGGTATTCTGTACCATAATTTACTGGTACAATACTAATAATTAGGTATAAACCATAGGCAAGAAATAAATTTTCATAATGATTGACAAGTTTACTTGCCTATTTATACCGGTATGTTATCCTCCCCCTGTTTAGATCATAGGGAGAGAGCTCAATATTAACTTTATCACCAGGTAAAATACGTATATTATGCATTCTCATCTTTCCGGAAATATGGGCAAGAACTATATGCCCATTTTCAAGTTCAACCTTGAACATGGCATTTGGTAGAGGTTCCTTTACAACGCCATTTACTAAAATTGCCTCCTCTTTTGACATTCAGCCTCCCTTTTTAAAAATTCCGTCCCCTTATTTTTCCTCCCCTCTTCATAAACCCATCATAATGCCTCATAAGCAGATGAGATTCAATCTGCTTCATCGTATCAAGATCAACACCAACCATTATGAGGAGGGAAGTACCACCCATCAGTTGGGCCATTTCCGGAGGGAGGTTTAACCATTTCTGAATAATGGTAGGTACTAGAGCGATAGCTGCCAGGAATATTGAGCCGGGCAAAACGATCCTGTTTAAAACCTTCTGTAAATAAGTTGAAGTATTAACTCCGGGTCTAATACCGGGTATATATCCACCGACCTTTTTTAAATTATCCGCAATATCAATCGGATTCATCTGGATCTGAGTATAGAAGTAAGTAAAGAAAATTATAAGCAGCGCGTAAAGCACAAGGTATAGTGCGTTACCGGGTGACATCAACGCTGCCAATCTGTCAAGCGCGGGGACTCTTGCTCCTAAAGACTTTACAATCTGCGCGGGAAAGAGAAGAACTGATGAAGCAAAAATAATTGGTATCACACCGGAAGGGTTAATTTTAAGCGGCAGGTGTGTGGCCTGCGCGGAATATACCTTTCTTCCTACCACCTTCTTCGCGTGTTGTATCGGAATTCTTCTCTGCCCCTGCTGTTCAAGTATTACAAACGCGATTATAGCAATAAATATACCGAAGGAAGCTATCAGAACAATAGGGTTAAGCTCCCCCAGCTTCAACTGATCATAAACCTGTGTAAAAGCAACAGGAATTCTCGCGACGATACCAATAAAAATAATGAGTGAAATGCCGTTGCCGATCCCCCGTTCTGTAATCTGTTCTCCTATCCACATCAAGAATATTGTCCCGGACGAGATTGCGACAATAGCGGTAATTGTAAATCCTATGCCGGGATTAACGATTACTTCTGGCCTTGACCCCATAAATACTGTGAGCGCGTACGATTGAATAGCGGCTATTCCCACTGTTGAAAATCTTGTGATTTGCTGTATCTTTTTTCTTCCTACTTCTCCTTCTTTTGAAAGCCGTTCAAGAACTGGAATGACAATTGTTAACAGCTGGAGAATGATCGATGAGGAAATATAGGGCATAATCCCAAGTGCTAAGACCGAAAACCGGCTCAACGCTCCACCTGCAAAAAGATCAAGAAATCCCAGCAGCCCGCCTCCTGTCTGGGTGAAGAGCTTCTGCAGCGCAACAGCGTTTATACCGGGAACAGGGATGTAGGCTCCAATTCTGATAATGATTATCATAAAAAGTGTAAAGAAAACCCTTTTTCGCAATTCGGGTATTTTAAATATATTTAAGATTAAATTACCGGGTGCCGCCATCGATTTACCTTCGTTCTCTATGCCTATTTTTTTTCTTATAAAAAATCAGCACATATAATTTATGAAACAATCTCCACTTTTCCATCCAATTTTTCAACCGCTTCTCTGGCTTTCTCAGTTGCTTTATGCACAATTACGTGAACCTTTTTGGTTAATTCACCATTGCCAAGTAATTTTACAAATTTGCATTTTTTATTAACCAGCCTGTCCTTTAACAGAATGTTATAATCAATTGTATCTCCATCGCTGTATCTGTTGAGATCACCGATATTTATAATCTGAAACTTGTGTTCAAAAGCCTTATTATTGAAACCTTTTTTTGGAAGTCTCCGTGCAAGGGGCATCTGTCCGCCTTCAAAACCAATCTGTCTGCTGTATCCTGATCTTGATTTTTGCCCATTGTCTCCACGGCCGCATGTGCACCCGACTCCGGTACCGGACCCTCTCCCGACAATTCTTTTCTTTTTTATTGCTCCTACGGGCGCCCGTAATCTCATTTCTTTACCCTTTCGACTTTAATAAGATGCTTCACCTTAAAAACACTGCCCCGAATCGCCGGACTGTCTAAATGCACAACCGTAGAATTGCGTTTTCCCAGTCCCAGAGACCTGACTATTTTTCTAAGTTTCTCAGGAACCCCTATAAGGCTTTTAACAAGTTCTATTTTTATACGCTCTGTTTTTCCCATTTAACCTCTACCCGAATATTTCTTTAAATGTTTTACCCCTTAACTCTAATATATGATTTATGCACATTAACTTTGTCAAACCATCCATAGTGGCCTTTACTATATTAAGCACATTACTCGTCCCTAAAGATTTGGTTAATATATCTCTTATCCCGGCCTGCTCTACAACAGCCCTGACAGGACCTCCCGCTATAATTCCGGTTCCAGGGGAAGCCGGTTTAAGAATAACCTTCCCGCTTTTAAAAGTTCCATAAACTTCATGTGGAATGGTGTTTCCCTTTAGATTAATCTCGACAACATTCTTTTTTGCCTTCTCAACACCTTTCCGAATAGCTTCAGCTACCTCATTTGCCTTCCCGTACCCGATACCGACATGCCCTTTTTTATCTCCCACGACAACAAGAGCGCTAAAACTGAACCTTCGTCCTCCCTTAACCACCTTAGCCACTCTGTTTAATTTGACCAATTTTTCCGAAAATTCAATTTCACCCTCTTCAGTAGTCCCTATGTCTCCCAAACTTAACTCCTTTTCATGGTTTCGGTATTTAAAATAACCTTACTCTTACAGCTTAATTCCGCCTTTTCGGACTCCATCTGCAACAGCCTTAACAAGTCCATGATGGATATATCCATTTCTATCAAATATTACATCTTTTACATTTTTTTTCAGAAGTTTCTCAGCCAGCTTCAGCCCGACAGCCGATGCACCCTCAAGGTTTTTCTTCGTACCGGCATCAAAATCAGAAGACGAGCATAATGTATTTCCATGGAGATCATCAATTGCCTGAACATAAAGATGTTTATTACTCCTGTATACAGTTATTCTGGGTTTAGAAAGTATCCCGTATATTTTTTTCCGTATCCCCTTTTTCCTTCGTAAACGCCGCTCTATCTTATTCATTAATATTCAACCTTCATAAATTTTTAAATATGTTATTTAATTCCCGCCTTGCCAGCCTTTCGCCTGATAAATTCATTGGAATAGATTATTCCTTTTCCTTTATAAGGCTCAGGCGGCCTGAACTTCCTGATGTCAGCGGCAATCTGCCCGACAAGTTGTTTGTCTATACCCGAAATAATTATTGTAGTCATGTCAGGAACATCTAACTTTATACCTTCCGGTATTAAAAAGTTTATCGTGTGAGAAAAACCGACATTTAAAAGAAGAGTTTTTTCCTTCATCTGGGCCTTGTACCCCACTCCGACTATCTTTAAGGTTTTTGAAAACCCTTCGGTGACCCCTATAACCATACTGTTGATAAGCGAACGGGTCAGACCGTATAAAGCCTTCTTTTTAATATCACTTTCGTCACTGGTCAGCCTGACCGAATCCTTTTTCACCTCGATTTCACCGCTGAATGTTATACATTTCTCCAGCTTCCCTTTAGGACCCTCAACCGTTACCCTTGAATCCTTCCATGTGCATTTAACATTTTCCGGTAATTTTATTGGCAACTTTCCTATTCTTGACATATTCTTCCCAGCCTATTTCCTTTTCTTGACGATCCTGTTACCATATATAACATATAATCTCACCGCCGACACTTTTTTCCCGTGCCTTTTTATCCGTTAATACTCCCTTGGACGTTGAGATTATTGATGTACCGAATCCGTTAAAAATCCTCGGCAGTTCATGTTTCTTTCGATAAATCCGTAATCCGGGTTTTGAAACCCTTTTTAAATTATGTATCACACACTCACCTGCGGGAGTATACTTTAAATATACGCGTATGTAAGATTTTTTATCTTCATCAATAAGTTTGAAGTTTTTAATATATCCCTCATTTTTAAATATTTTTATGATTTCCATTTTCAGCTTGCTGGCCGGGATATCAACTTTTTCCCTTTTCACAGTGTTTGCGTTCCTGATCACTGTTAACATATTTGCAACTGGGTCTGATAGACTCACGTAACACCCCTTTTATATTGATTGTTATTGACTGACGGGAACGAAAAATCGAAAACTTACAAGACTTGCATCATTGTTTCCGTGCAACAATAAATAAGATTTACCAGCTTGATTTAGTAATTCCCGGTATCATCCCCTCGCTTGCAAGTTTTCGAAAACAGATTCTGCACATTTCAAATTTTCTAAGAAATCCTCTTGGTCTTCCGCAAATTTTACATCTATTGTAATTCCGGGTTTTATACTTTTGTACTCTTTTTGCTTTTGCTATTATTGATTTTTTTGCCACTTATCCTCCCCGGTTCATTTTCTATAAGGTATACCAAACGCAGTAAGCAGCACCAATGCCTCTTCATCTCTCTTTGCGGTGGTGCAGACTACCACGTCCATGCCGTGTATTTTCTCGACTTTGTCATAATCTATTTCAGGAAATATTATCTGTTCTTTTATCCCGACAGCAAAATTGCCGCGGCCATCAAATGAATCCTTCGATACACCTCTAAAATCTCTAACCCGTGGAAGTGCTACGTTGATAAAACGGTCGAGAAACTCGTACATTATGTCTCCCCTGAGCGTTACACTGCACCCTATCTCCATTCCCTGTCTAAGTTTAAACGCAGCAATAGATTGTTTTGCTTTAGTTTTCACCGGTTTTTGTCCGCTTATAAGCGCAAGTTCTTTCACGCCGGCTTCCAACAGCTTTTTATTTACTATAGCTTCACCAAGCCCCATATTGAGCACGATTTTCTCGAGCCTGGGAACCTGCATAATATTCTTGTATTCAAACTCTTTTACCATGTAATCAATTATTTCTTCTCTGTACCTTTTCTTCAATCTGGGGCCCATTTCACTCATCCTGATTCATATGTAATAACTAATCCCTGTCCAGCATTTCACCGCACTTTCCGCAGATGCGCACCCTTTTTCCGTCATCGAGCTCTTTCTTCTTGACCCGCATTGTCTTGCCGCACTTTGGACACATAACCATAACATTTGACACCCGTATGGGAGCTTCAATATCAATAATCCCGCCTTTTTGACTCTTCTGGTCAGGGCGTCTGGTCTTTTTTACAACATTAAGGCCTTCAACAATCACAATTCCTTTCTTTATATCGACCAGCAGTACCTTGCCGCTTTTCCCCGTATCTTTTCCGGTTAATATCTTTATCTTATCGTTTTTCTTTACCCGTACGCTCATTTTTCCATCCTCCTACAATACCTCCGGGGCCAGGGAAACAATCTTCATGAAATCCTTCCCCCTCAGCTCTCTTGCGACAGGGCCGAATATTCTCGTGCCGCGCGGGTTCATCTGATTATCAATAACAACAGCCGCATTATCATCAAATTTAATATAGCTCCCATCATCCCGTCTGATCTCCTTCTTCGTTCGCACAACAATCGCTCTTACCTTTTCCCCCTTTTTGATCTGGGAGTTTGGAACAGCATTTCTTACAGAACAGACAATGATATCACCTATTGACGCATACCTTCTTCTTGATCCTCCCAGCACCTTTATACAGTGAAGCTTTTTTGCACCGCTATTATCTGCCACATTTAAATTGGATTCTGACTGTATCATTTTATTCCCTTTATTTCGCCTTTTCGATTATCTCAACCATTTTCCATTTTTTATCCTTACTGATTGGTCTTGTGTCAATAAAGCGAATAGTATCACCGACTTTACACTCATTTTTTTCATCATGGACCTTATAATTTTTTGTTCTCCTGATGTATTTTTTATAAAGCAGATGTTTCTTCATACGTCCAACAGAAACCACCACAGTTTTGTCCATTTTATCACTCAACACTGTGCCTACTCTGACCTTTTTAATTGATTTATTGTTTGATTCACCCTGCAATTCGAGTCTCCATTTATTTTTTTCTAATACCTATTTCATATTCTTTTAAAATAGTATTTACCCGCGCTATACCCCTTCTTGTCTCTCTTATTTTTAAGGTATTTTCCAGCTGGCCCATCATTTTATTAAATCTAAAAACCCGATGATCTTTGACTAATTTTTCTTTGTGTTCCCTTAATTCTTCAATTGTCATTTCATTCAAATTTTCCTTCATACAGCACCCCCCGGCTCAACTCGAAATGCGGACTGTCAACCAAAAATCGGAGCAACAAATTTCGTTTTTATAGGCAGTTTATGCGACGCTAAACGGAGCGCCTCTCTGGCTACCTCTTCTTTAACACCGGCAACTTCAAACATAATTTTACCCGGCTTGACAACCGCAACATAGTATTCAGGCATACCCTTCCCCTTTCCCATTCTCGTTTCTGCCGGCTTCTTTGTGTACGGCATATCAGGAAAAATCCTGATCCAGACTTTTCCGCCCCTCTTCATATACCGTGTAAGGGCAATACGGGCTGCTTCAATCTGCCTGTTTGTTATCCACGCCGGTTCAAGCGCGGACAGGCCGTATTCTCCAAAACAAATCCGGCTTCCCCTTGCGGCAGCACCCCTCATTCTACCCCTCTGTTTTTTTCTATATTTAAACTTGCTGGGTTGAAGCATATTCCATCCGCCTTTCTAAAAAAACATATCATGTAAAAGCAGGTTTCTTTTTCTTTATCAGAACACCGGCATCCTGTCTTGCATCTTTCTTAAAAATCTCTCCTTTATATATCCAGACCTTAACACCAATCAACCCGAAGGTCGAATGTGCTTCTGTGAACCCGTAGTCTATCTCCGCCCTGAAAGTATGCAGCGGGATCATGCCCTCCTTATAGCTCTCTTCCCGCGCCATCTCTGCACCGCCGAGCCTGCCGGCACAGGCAATTTTTATTCCCCTGGCTCCAGCCTGTATAGTGCTCGCTATTGATTTTTTCATGGCCCTCCGAAAGGCCACTCTTCCTTCAAGCTGTCTCGCCACACTCTGCGAAATCAGACCTGCATCAAGCTGAGGATTTTTTATTTCTTTAATCTTTATCTGAATGCTTTTATCTGAAAAATTAGATAATTCCTTACTTATATTCTCCACTTCCGCGCCTTTCCTGCCAATTACAATTCCGGGACGCGCCGTATGTACAATCACATTTATCTTCTCAGGATATCGAATTATTTCAACCCGTGACACCTCTCCGTTTTTTAAACGTTTTTTTATATATGACCTGATCTTTAAATCTTCGTGAAGATTTTTAGCGTAATCTTTCTTCGAATACCATCTCGATTCCCAGGTGCGGTTTATACCAATTCGCAAACTAACCGGGTTTACCTTTTGACCCATTCTTTCCTCCGACTACTTCTGTATTTCCTCACCGGATACTTCAACTGAAACGTGACAGGTTCTTTTCCTGATCCGGTCTGCTCTGCCTCTCGCACGAGGGCGCCAGCGTTTCAGTGTAGGGCCCTCATCAACAGAGACCCTCTCAATCTTTATGGTATCTTCATCAATGTTTTTATTCACTGCCATTAAATTGGAAACTGCTGATTGAAGTACATTTACGAGTACTCTTGCACCATGAGCGGGAGTAAGCAATAAAGCAGCTTTTGCCTCTTTATAAGAGGCTTTTCTTACGCTCTTCCCATATTTATTGACTTTTCTTCCGGATATTCTCACATACTTTGCAATCGCCCGTGCAACCATTCAAACTTCACCTCATCTGACTCTTGATGATCTTTCAGAACTTGCGTGTCCTTTAAATATTCTTGTTGGAGAAAATTCTCCCAATTTATGCCCTACCATGTTTTCAGTTATATATACAGGAAAAAATCTTTTCCCATTATATACATTAAATGTATGCCCGACCATTTCAGGAAAGATTGTAGACCTTCTGTACCATGTCTTTACAACCTTCTGCTCGTTCTTTTTATTCAGTTCCATCACCTTTTTATACAGCTTCTTATCAATGTAAGGACCCTTTTTTATCGATCTTGACAAAGCCTAAAACCTCCCTCTATTTTTGCCTCTTATTAATGATATACTTATCCGAAGGCTTCTTCTTCTTTCTTGTTTTGTAACCTTTTGTTGGAACTCCCCAGGGGGTTACAGGATGTCTACCGCCGGATGTTCTTCCCTCGCCTCCACCGTGGGGATGATCAATGGGATTCATTGCCACACCCCGGACCTTTGGCCTTCTTCCAAGACACCTCGATCTCCCGGCTTTACCGAGTGAGATGTTAAAGTGATCCTGGTTCCCAATCTGACCTATTGTCGCATAACACTTTTCATTAACGACTCTGGTTTCGCCTGAAGGTAGCTTAATAATACAATCCTTACCCTCTTTCCCTACAAGCTGGATTAAAGCCCCCGCTGACCTGGCGAACTGTCCGCCTTTACCCGGATACAGCTCGACATTATGAACAATTGTGCCTAAAGGTACCTTCCCGATAGGCATAGAATTACCTACAGCAATTCTTACATTATCACCTGAAACTACTCTGTCACCTACTTCAAGCTTATCCGGCGCGATAATATATCTTCGCTCTCCATCCAGATAGCAAAGAAGCGCTATCCGTGCGCTTCTGTTGGGATCATACTCTATTGTTTCTACCTTTGCTTCTATTCCCCTCTTGTTTCTCTTGAAATCAATCTTACGATAGAGTTTTTTGGCACCTCCGCCCCTTCTCCTGAGGGTTATCCTCCCATTATTATTCCTGCCGCTTATCCGCTTTTTACCCTCTGTCAGAGGTTTATGCGGCTTATCTTCTGTAATATCATCACCGGTTACAACAGAATAAAATCTTCGTGAAGGAGTTACCGGTTTATATTTTTTAATTGCCATTCCCGTTTTCCCTGCATTATCAAAATTTCTTCCGAACTAATAAATTACACTCCCTCAAATATTTCTATCTTGTCCCCTTCTTTCAGGGTAACAATCGCTTTTTTCCAGGAAGATGTATACCCCAATTTATACCTGACCTTTTTCTTTTTTCCTCTTATATTCATGATGTTACAGGAGACAGGTTCCACTGCGAAGGTATCTTTTACCGCTTTCATGATTTCCTTTTTATTGGCCCTCTTATTAACTTTAAAGCTGTATTTACCATTCTCCTGCTGTTCTGTGCTTTTCTCAGTAATAATTGGATGTATTACTATTTCACCTTTTTTCATAGGTTATCC
>DAOVJS010000065.1 GCA_030673105.1 Spirochaetota bacterium | reverse complement strand
CATTGCCAATACCTCCAATATGCCTGTTTCTGCACGGGAGGCGAGTATATACACAGGCGTTACTCTCGCGGAATATTTTCGTGATCAGGGATATCACGTTGCAGTAATGGCCGATTCTACCTCGAGGTGGGCGGAGGCTCTTCGTGAGCTTTCCGGAAGGATGGAGGAGATGCCGGCAGAAGAGGGTTTTCCTGCATACCTCCCAACCAGAATAGCGGAGTTTTATGAGCGGGCAGGGTATATGAGAGCTAAGTGTGATAAAATCGGCTCCATAACGATAATAGGTGCTGTTTCTCCTCCCGGAGGAGATTTTTCCGAGCCGGTTACCCAGCATACAAAGCGGTTTATAAGATGTTTCTGGGCGCTCGACCGGGGTCTTGCGAATGCCAGGCATTATCCGTCGATATCCTGGATTGACAGCTACAGTGAATATCTGAACGATGTGAAATCATGGTGGGAGAAGGTAAGCGCAGAATGGGAGAAAGACCGAAAAGAGATAATGGAAATTTTACATAAAGAGGTGCGCCTTCAGCAGGTTGTCAAGCTTGTTGGGCCTGATGCACTGCCTGATACCCAGCGGTTTGTCCTGGATGTATGCACGCTTTTTAAAAACGCATTTCTTCAGCAGAACGCTTTCGATAAGATCGATATGTTTTCCACGGTTGAAAAGCAGGTGAAAATGCTCCATATTATTCTCACCTTCTGGAGGAGAGGATCAGAATCCATAAAGAGGGGAGCAACACTCGTTAAGCTAAGGAGAATGAAAGTTTATCAGGACATCGTCAAGATGAAATACACCGTGCCCAATGATGATTTATCGGAACTTGATAAAATTGAGGCGCGGCTTGAGAGGTCCTTTGATCAGCTGGAGACAATATATGCCTGAAGCATCCAATAAAGACGATTTGTATGAGGGCCTTCTGGCAGGCCGTGAATATATCGGAATTGATAAGATCGACGGCCCTCTCATATATGTCAGCAAAACACATCCGGTCGGGTACCGTGATCTTATCGAGTGTGTCGACGGGTCGGGAAACGTCAGGCTCGGTATCGTTCTGGAAACCTCAACCGATGTTGTTGTTGCCCAGATCTTTGAGGGGACAACCGGATTAACCTTACCCGGCACACGGGTCCGTTTTTCCGGAGAGCCGTTGAAAATCTCTGTTTCAAAGGAAATGCTCGGCCGTATTTTTAATGGTCTTGGAAGCCCTATAGATGACGGCCCGCCCCAGAGGGGTGGCATCGAGCTCAATGTAAACGGGATGCCGGTAAATCCGACCGCACGGGAGTACCCCAGCGATTTTATACAGACAGGCATATCGATAATAGACGGTATGAATACTCTTATCCGGGGACAGAAGCTGCCGATTTTCTCCGGGAACGGTCTTCCCCACAACGAACTTGCGGCCCAGATCGCGCGGCAGGCAAAGATACTTGGAGACGAAGGCAGCTTTGCGGTCGTATTCGCGGCCATGGGGGTCAAGCACGATGTTGCCCGGTACTTTATCCGTTCATTTGAGGAAAGCGGAGTTCTGGAGAATGTAGCTCTTTTTCTTTCTCTTGCAGACGATCCGTCGATCGAGCGGTTGATTACCCCGCGTACCGCTCTGACCCTTGCCGAATATCTTGCGTTTCATGAAGAGATGCATGTGCTTGTCATCATGACAGACATGACAAATTACTGCGAGTCCTTGAGGGAGATTTCGACAATCAGGGGAGAGATACCCTCGAGGAAAGGATATCCCGGTTATCTTTATTCAGACCTCGCGGAAATTTATGAGCGGTCAGGGATGATTAAAGGTGTGAGAGGGTCGATTACCCTCCTTCCCATACTGACAATGCCGAATGACGACATCTCTCATCCTATTCCCGACCTCACAGGCTACATCACAGAGGGGCAGATTGTCTTTGAAAGGGAGATGTATGGGAGGGGAATATATCCGCCTGTTGCCGGGCTGCCTTCACTCTCCCGCCTCATGAAGGATGGTATAGGTGAGGGTATGACCCGTGAGGATCATCCCCATCTGGCAAGCCAGCTTTTTGCGGCGTACAGCTATGTCAAGGATGTGCGTAACCTGGCATCGGTTATAGGAGAGGAAGAGCTTACCCCGCTGGATCACAACTACCTTGAGTTCGGCCTGGAGTTTGAACAGAAGTTTGTCTCTCAGAGTACAGAGGAAACGAGAAGTATCGAACAAACACTGGACCTTGGGTGGGAGGCCCTGCGCACGCTCCCGGTCGATGAGCTGCACCGTCTTACAGAAGAGGAGATTGAGAAATATTATATGTAGATGTTTAGCCAGCTCAATAAAATGAAATTAGCCGCTTTAAGAGAGTATTATGGCACAGCTTAACATGGCGCCTACGAAAACAAATCTGCTTAAGCTGCGTGATGAACTGAAGTTTGCCC
Organism: Spirochaetota bacterium; assembly: GCA_030673105.1. Taxonomy (GTDB): domain Bacteria; phylum Spirochaetota; class B62-G9; order B62-G9; family DRHN01; genus DRHN01. Next base: position 8,478 of record DAOVJS010000065.1, on the reverse strand, counting down.
GGCTTGGTTATGATCTTCTGGATCAAAAACGGAATATTTTGATCATCGAACTTTTGAATTTAGTTGATCAGACCATTGACTTTCAGAGCCGTGTTGAAGACGCGCTGTCGAAATCCTATAGAACGCTCGAAGAAGCGGTCCTCCAGATGGGTAAACTCAAAGTTCTGAACCTTGCCAGCGCTGTAAATATCGAAACAAATATCCGTATTGGGACAAGGAGGATTATGGGGGTTTCGCTGCCTGTTGTAGATACTGATTTTGAGGAAAGGGCTCCCTATTTCAGCCCGATGGGAACAAGTTTCTGGATTGATAGTTCTCTGGATACATTTAAATCCGCGCTAAAACTGCTCGGAAAACTGGCCGAGCTGAGAACATCCGTACTGCGGCTTGCAACCGAAGTGAGGAAAACCATTAGAAAAGTAAACGCGCTTGAAAAAATCGCTATTCCCGATCTGAAAGAAACTGTATCATATATAGAAAGCAGGCTTGAGGAAAATGAACGGGACATGTTTGTATTGATGAAAATGGTAAAAGGACGTCTTGAAGTAAAAAGAGCAGGTGCAGTGAATAAAGGGGAGAAAAATAGTGAATAGTCCCATAAAAAAAATTATGGTGTACATTGACGGGTCAGAGCAATCGATTACCGCGGCGCAGTACGCGCTCTGTTTGAGCAAATTTACCGGTGCTGATCTTATGGCTTTTTATGTAATAAACACAAAGGCCCTGGATGACCTTCTGAAAGCGAGAATATTTCTGAAAGAGGAGCAGATGGATTATGAGCGTGATCTTGAAGAAGATGCAAGGCGGTACTTAAATCACGTCAGAGAGCTGGCCCGGAATAAGGGGATCACTATTGAAACGAGAAGCGCGATGGGTAATGTTCATCGGGAAATTGTAAAGATTATTAAGGAAGAGGGCTTTGACCTTCTTATCATAGGAGAGCTCTCCCATATACGCAGCAGGAGGGATGAATTTTACGACGAAACGGAACGGGCAATGCGCGTAGTGCCATGTTCTGTGCTTATAGTGAAAGACGAAGACAGCGTCTGGGAGCATTACGAGTCGCTGGGAAAATAAGGAAATGATTCTTGAGAACCGTGTTTAAAAGAGGGGAATTCAGCAAACTCTAAATAATTTACGAGGTGATTTATGGCACTTGTTGACCTGATCTCATCCGAAGTTGTTAAGGTTCCTTTAACGTCGGATAATAAACCTGCAGTAATCAGGGAGATGGTTCAAATATTAAAAGATTCCGGCAAAATTGACGATTTCGACCATGTACTGGAAGCGATTCATAAACGCGAAGAGATGGGAAGTACCGGGCTCGAGTGCGGCATTGCTGTGCCCCACGCGAAAACCGACGCGGTTAAGAGTTTAACAGTGGCTATTGGTATCTCACCGGAAGGTATTGACTTTGGATCCCTTGATGGAAAGCCATCTCAGCTTTTTTTCCTTATGCTGGCGCCCCCCAATCAGTCCGGTCCGCATATTGAAGCGCTCGCAGAAATTGCAAAACTTTCACGTTCCACGGCATTTATTAGCACACTCATTAATGCACGGTCTTCTCAAGAGGTGGTTGAGTTATTCCGGGAGGATTAGTAATTATATCTTTTAATTGAGGTTGTCTCACAACCTCTTATATACAGATTATACATTTGTTGCTATAAATTAAACAGGCTCCTATCACCACCTTCTGTACCTAAAGAGCCATTTTATCAGGGTTTTATTACAACTTTTAAAGCTTCTCCTTTAATAAATACCTCCAGTCCCCTGAAGAAATCCTCAAGTTTGAAGGTATGTGTGATCAGTAATTTTGTGCTTATTTTGCCGCTTGCGAGGAGTTTCATCGCGTCGAAATGATTTTCAGCGGTGGAATCAGAGGCACCGAATACCGATATCTGGCCATAATGTATCTGGTTTGCGTCTATGTTAACACAGGCGTTATCTTTAGGCACACTCGCAAACAGGCTTAGCCTGCCTCCCTTTGACACAAGTTTGAAAGCAAGCTTGACAGCTTCAGTACTGGGAGCAGCATTTATTACCACATCAGCTCCAAGTCCGCCTGTAAATTCCAGCACTGTTTTTTCCGGATCTTCGTATTCAGAACAGATGACCCGGTCGATGTTGAATTTCCTGTCCATTTCAAAACGTTTTTTTAACCGTTCTATGAGTATGGTTTTTACAGCGCCCCGTGCCTTTGCCGTTTCAGCATGAAGAAGCCCTAAAGGGCCGCCTCCAATAACAACAACGGTGTCAGGAAAACCCACACGCGCTATGTTCTGGCCGTTAATTACACAGCCCAGCGGCTCGCATATACTTCCGTCCTCATCGGATAAGTCATCCGGGACTTTCATCAGGTTTCCATGATCAATCCCGCGAATGGGGACCTCAAGGTACTCTGCAAACGCGCCGTTGATATAAGTCCCTACAGGCAGTTTATCCATGCATAGATTGAACAAAGTTTTCCGGCACATGGCGCATTTTCCACAGGGTATTGTGGTAGCCATGGTTACCCGGTCACCTGGTACAAAGCCTTTCACGTGTTTACCTGCTTCTGTAATTGTGCCCACAAATTCGTGCCCGAGGGTTACCGGCGGTTTTATACTCGCAATTCCAAAGGTATAAGCCTTCGCGTCTGTCCCGCAGATCGCGCAGGCGTTTACCCTGATAATGACAGAATCATCCTTAACGGTCGGCTTTTCGACCTCTTTAAGCTCTACCTCTTTAACCCCTCTGTAAACTATCGCGCGCATGACCACTCCTCTTAAAAGAATCATATATTATTTTATACAATTTTCACTAAAACTGTGGTATTATCTGCCCTTTTTGGTATACTGTATAAATAAAATATTATTTATAAAATAATAAATAGAACAGGATAAATATACACATTAAACAGGCATGGTAGTAAAAATATCAGATAACCAGGAATAATTTCTTGCAGGAACAACTTATTGATCTTTTTACCAGGTTATATAATTCAATTGGTGCCGCAGGTGTTCTGTCCGGTATAATTGCAGGATTTTTCATGCTTTCAGTTTATTTCTCCCTGAGAAGAAAGTTTAATATTTTTAAAAGGGCTGAGAGGAATTACAACAGGGGGAAAAGGCATAGGGCACTTGTTCTTCTTTCTACTCTTTTAGAAAAAAAGACTTCCGATAAACAGGCTCTTCTGTTGAAAGCTGATATTGAGAGAGACCAGGGAGACTATGCCAGCGCCGAGAAAGATTATTACAGACTGATAGATCTTAAAAAGCCGGGAGACGGAATCGATGTATTTGAAATGAAGGGCAGACTCCTGCTGCCGCTCTACAGGCAGGACAAATTACTTGAAACGCTAAACCTTTCCGGGGAGCTTCTATCAATAGAGAAGGGGAATGCTGATGCGTTTTACTATCTGGGCCTCATCTTTATAAGTCAACTGTATTATAAAGACGCGTTAAAAATTTTAGAGCGTTTGATCTACAACCGTCCGCTTATGCATCAGGCGCTTTTTGCGGGCGCGGTAACCCTTGTTCAGTTGAAGGATTTTGAAAAATCTCTTCTTTATATAAAAAGAGCTCTCGCACTTGATAGTAACTCTCTGTATAAATTAATTTATGCCGGGATTCAATATTTAATGGAAAATTATACCAGGGCAAAAGATACTGTTAAGGGAATTCCTGTAAAAGAAAAAGCGCTTGATACAGTTAAACAGTTTATTTTTTCCCTGGGACTGAATGCGTTTTGCAGCTCAATGCTGGGGCTATTTGATGAAGCAATTGCCGGGTTTAAAACTATCCATGAATTATCGATAAAATCAAAGAAAAATGTAGAGCCCGGGACTAATGCCGGCCTGGGTTATGATGAGTTTGGAAAGAAAATGGCCGGCTGGCCCTCAGATAAAGGGGTCTCGCCGGTCATCGGGCAGCATTCAGATAAGGAGGTCTCGCCAGCTGCCGGCGATTCTCCTCTTCATACATATTTCAGACTTAAAGAGGTCGCGATTGATGAAGGTGAGACAGCTGCTGCCGGTAGTGAAGGTCTAACATCTTCTAAACAATTTCTGGATCTCATGGGACTTTCCGCGCAAACCAGAGCGGCTTTAGATGTAGGCCTGTGTCTCGTAAAATCGGGGCGCTTTTCTGAAGCGCACAGCTTTTTAAAAGAAATAAAAACACAACATCCTGAAGTGCTTGGAATGCATAAGGTGCTTGGACTTATCGAGGAGCAGGAGAAAAATGTTTCAGGTAAAAAGAAGGGTGATACAGATTATCCTGCGATTAGAAGAAGCACAGAAAAAATTATAAAAGAAAAAAGGGGGAGATACGAACTGTGGGAGTACATTAGAGAATGGGAAAAAAACAGCATTAGACCCTATCATCTGTTAATTTTATCGGATCTAACATCGAAAAAACAGCTCAGCCCTATTTTGCTTTTAAAGGTGAAGGAGAACTTTAAGCTTAACCTTTAAAAGGAAAACTTTAAACTTGACTTTTAAAATTGAGGCGTATAAATTTTTCCTTTCACTGGGGGATTGTGTAATGGTAGCACAGCAGATTCTGGATCTGCTTGTGAGGGTTCGAATCCTTCTCCCCCAGATATTTTCCTTCTCTCTTCACAAACACATATTTAATTCTGGTCCCATCCAAAGATGTATGAATAATCAGAATGATTTAAACTATCCGGTTTTTTTGATGGTCAGAAGAGTTATATCCTGAATATGTCAGAAAAGGGGATAAGATGAAAAAGATAATTTTTATTTTGATATTTTTATTGGCACCAATTGTGATCCTTGGTATAGATGACGTATATTCCCGGGAAACACTTAGAGGCCTGAAAGGTTTTGGTGTAATAATATATGTCAACGGCATAGAAGAACTGAGCGAAGAACAGGTAAGAATAGATACGGAGTTAAAACTTAAAATGGCAGGGATAAAAGTCATTGATACTGATGATATGAACTCAATCAGGGATGCGATATTCAAGGTCGAGGTCATTGGTTTTGAAACTTCTGATAAGCGTAATTACAGCTTTGGAATACGTATTGAAGTAAGGCAATATGGAACTTTCAAAGCCTCTGGTCGAAGAGGTTTTGTTGGAGATGTGGAAACATGGTCATTATGGACAGTGGGTTTAGTAAGAAAAAGCGAAACAGGTTTCATCAGAAACACAATAAACGATTATGTTGATATGTTTATTAATGCCTATTTTTCCGTAAATCCGAAATAGGAGGTAGTAGAAAAATACTATCTCATTTTAGAAAGGCAAGATAACTTATAAATTTGAATACCGCAAAAAATAAACCTTGACGTACTTCTTTTCGTAATATTACCATATATGAGCAAATATTAACAATAGCAAGAAAATGGATTCGATTCTTTCTTTTTAAAAAGGCGCTATCGTCTAGGGGTTAGGACAGGAGATTCTCATTCTTCAAACCGGGGTTCGATTCCCCGTAGCGCTAATGTCGGGGATGAATACCCGAAACTTTTCAAGGGGTATTTGTAAAGTAAGTTTTATTTCCTTTGATTTTTCTATCTCTACTTTTTTTACAAAACATTCGAGGAGTAGTTTTTTCTCGCCTAATTCAAGGTCCTCATAAATGTTCACAAAATTTCCCAGGTAGTTTGTAATTATTTCCACATCATAATCTTCCGTCTTAATTTCATTTGCGCTATCCTCTATTTCCCATAGTTTTTTCTTCAAGAGATTTTCCTTCGGATCTATTTCCTCCAATTTATGATTTAAAAACTTTGTGCCTTTCTCCGTCGGGCTGTTCTTCAACACCCAATCGTATAAATTTTCTCTCTCAGTTTCTATATCTTTCAGTTTTCGGCTTATTTCAGTCCTCTTATCCCCCAACTCTTTTAATCTTTTAATACTTGAATTTTTATACTTTTCCAAAAAAACTCTGATTTTATTTTTATGGGTTGATAGATTTTTCAATTCCTCAATTATGCTTTTTTCAAGTATGTCAGCTCTTATATATTCCTGATCACAGGTTTTATAGCTCAATCTCTGGGAACATACATAATATTTGTATCGCCTCTTATTCTCGTTGCCTGGATAGTGGATATGCATTGGTGATTTGCATAATCCACAGTAAACTATCCCTAAAAAATTATTTGGGCTTTCATATCGTTTTGTCCAAGTGCGATTTGCACTTAATTTTCCCTGCACAAACTCAAAAATATCCTTTTCAACTATTGGCTGATGTATCCCTTCAGCTTCCTCACCTCCCCACCTCACTTTCCCGATGTATATCGGGTTTCTCAAAATATTGTGAATTGTATTTGCCTTCCATCTCTTTTTCTTGCTGTTACGCGGCTGATATCCTAATTTCCATAATTCATTTGCTATATTAATAACTCCCATATTCTTTTCAACATACAGCTCAAATGCCTTCTTTACAATCTGATCCTCTTCTGGATTTATCTCTAATTTTCCATTCGTTACTTTATATCCATAAGGAGGCTGCCCATTCCATAAGCCTTGCTTCAATCTTTTCATCATTCCAAACTTCGTCCTTTCACTTATCAATTCTCTTTCATATTGTGCAAACGATCCAAGCTGATGAAAAATTAATCTCCCCGCCGGTGTGGTCGTATCAATTGGCTCCGTTGCCGATTTTATTCCTATACCATACCCATTCAACTTTAATACAATTTCAATTAAATCTTTTAATTTCCTTGAAAGCCTATCAATCTTGTATACTAAAATCACATCAAATCTTTTCAATTTAATATCAAAAAGTAAATCCTTTAAAGCGGGTCTGTTTAAATTTTTTGCAGAGTAGCCTTTGTCTTCATAAACATTATAAATATTCCAATCTTGGGATTTTGCAAAAAAACTTAATCGCTCTTCCTGTGCTTCAAGAGAATACCCTTCCTTTGCCTGGTCTTCTGTAGAAACTCTTATATAAATTGCACATCTTAATTTGTCTTGCAATCTCACTCCTTAGAGTTAAAATGACAGTAAAGTGGAAGGAATATATTATAACAATATAATCATATCAAAAAGATTATAGTAATATATTGTTAATATGTCAAGGAAAATATTATGCTCTCAGAGAATATCAAAAGATTTAGAAAGAAAAATAGGTTATCTCAGGATAAATTAGCCAAGCTGGCGGACGTAACTCTTACTACTCTTGTAAAAATTGAATCAGGTGCAAATGATAACCCCACAATAAAGACTTTGAAGAAAATAGCAGATGCTTTAGAGGTTACGGTAGATGATTTGTTGGAGAATAAATGAGAAAAGAACATCCTATCTCGGGAGACATCAATAAATATTTTGTATTTTACATTATTTTCCTAAGATTTGCTTTAATCTTTCCGGTGAGACACAATAATCAATGATAAGATTGGCCACGACGGGCCTCTTCGGCGACATCCGGTGTTATTTATATAGCAAAGAATAAGTACAGAGTGTGAATACAGGAGTACTTCAGATGGAAACAGATTGGTGCGCTGTCGCCCCCCTAGACTATCGTGATATACAACTTGATGTCGAGTTACCGTTCGAGCTCGCACCCAACATACTGTTCGATCGTAGTCCCGACTGGTTTGAGGAAGAGACTCTTGCCGAGTCAATGAGTTCCCACCAACTGCGTGACCTCCAAAACGCTGAGTTTGCGCTGCTCTACAGGTTCAAGGCGAACTCTTTGGAGGATGCCGACCCGCAATAGCAAGGCGAAAACACTCGAACGGTGCATGATCGGGCGCTGGAGACGCTGCAACTGGTCAACACAGCACTGTGGCTCGCCAAGCCTTCTTCTCTCAACTACCCCATCATAGTTACATTTGATGAATCCGTCAGCCCTGTGTCTTGGCGGAACTGCAGCGTGCTGTGGGGACGTCTGGCAGCACACAAGGAATACATGAACCACAAGCTCAAATCATCTGATTTTAAACTGGCTTCCTCTCTGCTAAAGCGGATTGTTGGCGTGAAGCGACCCAGTGCTGTATGGGTTGCTCTTTACTCCCTGTGGACAGCCTTGATCGATAAGACTTGGGAAGTCAGGTATCTGTTTTTTTGGATAGCGTTGGAGGGGCTTTTCGGTCCAGATGACAGTCGTGAGATGACCTTCAGGCTATCCCAAAGGTTAGCACTCTTCCTTGGAACTAATCCAGTCGAATCGCTGCGGTTGTTTAACGACGCTAAGAGGAGCTACGGATGGCGCTCAAAGGTCACTCATGGTATCCGGCTAGACAAGTTAAAGAGCGAAACCGCGGATACAATCCTTTTCGAAGCAGAGATCTGTGTAAGGAAAGCGCTCGTAAAAATACTCCAGGATGACGACCTCGTAGATGCCTTCACGTCAAGACGCCGTGAGGAATATTTGGACGGTCTTCCGTTTTCCAATAAGTGGCGGCACGACTTCGCATGATTACGTACTCCCGGCTTTGGGGCTTCGCTCTTTTACTAAAATCCGTGCAAGCTACAGCGCCCTTGGTGTAGGGAGGCCCTCTACTGCACATAGCTTGGGCGCCT
>DAOVJS010000092.1 GCA_030673105.1 Spirochaetota bacterium | reverse complement strand
TTTCAAAAGAAGAGATTAAATGGCTTATCCGGAAGTGGGTTGAAGCAGCCTTGAGGACGCAGAAAATAGGATTCGATGGGGTGGAGATCCACGGAGGGCATTCATATCTTTTAGGGGCTTTCATGTCACCACATACCAACCGGCGAGAGGATGAATACGGTTGTGATTTTGACGGAAGGATGAGATTGCCGGCAGAGATAATAGGAGGAGTTAAAGAGGCGTGCGGGCATGATTATCCGGTTGGTATCAAATTCAGTGCCTATGAGTCATTGGAAAACGGTATTACAGGGCCACTTTCAGTGGATATAGCGAAACGTCTGGAGAATGAGGGAGCTGATTACCTGCATATATCCTCTTCTACCTATATGATTGCCGGCACGAAATACCCCGATGTTCCGCCTATGTTTATCCCGGAAGGCCCGCTTGTGCAGTTTGCGGAAAAAATAAAGAGGCGCGTGTCTGTGCCGGTCATTACGGTTGCGGGGATTTCCACACCTGAGTTTGCCGAAGAAATATTGGCCGGTGGTAAAGCTGATATGGTTGCAGTTGGCCGTGCGATGTTTGCCGACCTTCACTGGGCGTCCAAGGTCGCGAATGGAAAGGAATCAGAGATTGTGCACTGCATCCGCTGCAATGTGTGTCACAAGCATATAATTATTGACCGTGCTGGTGCGGTTAAATGCACGGTAAATCCCGGACTTCTTCATGAGGAATTGAAACCCGCGTCAAAAAAACGTAAAGTGATTGTTGTGGGTGCCGGGCCGGCGGGGCTTGAAGCCGCATTAAGAGCATCTGAGAGGGGGCACGATGTTTTTCTCTATGAAAAAAGTGATTCAATTGGAGGCAGTGTAAAGTTCGGCAGTATCCCATCATTTAAAAAAGATCTGTGTGTTTTACTTGAGGCTTATGAAAATAGTTTGAAGAACAGCGGTGTTAATTATTCTTCCGGCCGTGAAATGACCGCTTCTCAACTTGTAAAGGAGGGGGCTGACGTCGTTATTATAGCGGTAGGCGCTGAAGAAAATATTCCGGACATTAAAGGTATTGGGTATCCGCAGGTAATACCCGCAAGAGAATTTTACCGGAATGAATCGGTATACAGGAAAGATAGTGGGAGAGTTGGTATTATCGGAGCCGGGACAGTGGGATGTGAGCTTGCCTGGCACCTGTCTATTTCAGGCAGTAAAGTCTATCTGATAGATATCCTTCCCTGTGACCAATGGCTTCCGGACGAGCATCCGACGAACCGGTTTGTCCTGCTTGAAAACCTTGAAGAGCAGGGTGTTCAAATGCTGGATGGCGCAAAATTGAATGAAGTGGACGGAGAAAAGAAGTATATTAAATTGGAGAGGGATTCTGTTGAGTACAGGATTTTAGTGGACAGTATTGTACTGGCGGCGGGCTATAAAAAATCCGGCGGCCTCGGCCGGGAATTACGAAGGCTGGCCGGAAACGGTGAAGCCCCTGAAATCTATGAGATTGGAGACTGTGCAGGAGCACGGGATATTCACTGGGCGATCCGTGAAGGGTATGATGCCGGAACAAAAGTTTAACAACCGGCCAAAGCCATATCAAGAACCAAAAAAACTTGCGCCCCACAAAGTAATTCAAGCGTAAGAAATCATTGTTAAAATCAGTGCTATGTTAAGCTCCAGAGAAAGAGTTAAGAAAGCTTTAAACCATGAAACAACAGACCGCCCTCCGGCTGATCTGGGCAGCACCTGTAACACTTCGATAACAAAAATTGCGTATAATAATCTGCGAAAGCACCTCGGTTATCCTTCGATTAAAGAACCTGAATTTCTGTCCAGGGACATGCAGGTCGTGAAAGTTGATGAGCCGATTTTGGAGAGGCTTCATATAGATACACGCGGTATACAGGCTAATCCGCCTGATGTAAGTAAAGCCCGGCAGCTGTCAGAAGACAGCTATGTTGATGAGTGGGGGATTAAATTCAAAGCAGCCTGGAGAAATGATGAACTTCTCTATTACAATGCCGAAGAGAATCCTTTGTCATTCGCGGAAACGGTGGCGGATGTTGAAAATTATGACTGGCCCGATCCCTGTGATCCCGGTAGAATCCGTGGTTTAAAAGACAGGGCGCGGGCATTAAAGCAGAATACAGATTATGCGATAGTCGCACATATGGGGGACACGAGCATCTTTCAGGCGTGCATGCTGATACGGGGAATGGAGCGGTTTTTAATGGATCTTATAGAAAATAAGCTGGTCGCCCGTGCTCTCCTGGAAAAAGTGCTGGAAATCCAGTCAATAAAGATGGAAAGGTATCTTGAAGAAGTGGGTGAATACATCGATGTTGTTGGTATTGGTGATGATTTCGCGGGGCAGAGGGGCCCTTTGATTTCCCCGAACCTGTTTCGTTCCATGGTAAAACCCTATCTGAGGGCCTATTTTAAACTTGTGAAAAGTAAAACACCCGCGAAGCTCCATCTTCACAGCTGCGGAGCGGTAAGTGATTTGCTGGATGATCTGATAGAGATAGGCGTTGATATCATTAATCCTGTACAGGTATCTGCCAGGGGTATGAAGCCGGAGTTTCTGAAAGATAAGTTTGGCCAAAAACTGTGTTTCTGGGGAGGGATCGATACCCGGAGTATCCTCCCCAAAAAGACACCGGCGGAAGTGGCCGCGGAGGTGAGAAGGATAGCGGGTATTCTGGGGGAAGACGGAGGATACGTATTAAATCCCGTGCATAACATTCAACCCGATGTGCCTCCGGAAAATGTTATTGCCCTGTTCGATTCAATAATTGTCACATTACATTTTTCTGGCTAATATATATAGGCAAGTAAACTGTCAATCATCATGAAAAGTTATTTCTTGCCTCTTTATTCGTTTTGCAGCAATAACCTCTGGTACGAAGTACCAGCTATTAATAGATAAAACCATAAATATTTTATTTAAGGGGGAAAAGTGATAACCAATAATATCAGAAATTTCAGACAGAAGCTGAAGGATGATTTTGTTCTGGGTGTTTTTTCTAAAACCTCTGATCCTGCTTTTATTGAGATCATGGGTCACAGCGGAATTGATTTTGTGATCATTGATCTTGAACATTCCCCCAACAGTGTGCAGACTGTTCAAAGCCTTATACGTGCAGCGGAGGTGGCAAAGATATTTCCCGTTGTAAGGGTTAAAGAGGACAACTCTTCGATAATCGGGGAGGTTCTGGATATTGGAGCAGGCGGCATACAGGTCCCTCAAATAAATGATTCTGAAATGGCAGAGGAAATTATAAGGCTTTCAAGATTTAGTCCGGAGGGTATGAGAGGAGTCTGCAGGTTTGTGAGGGCCGCGGATTATTCATCAATGGACAGGTTTCGTTATTTTAAAGAGGCGAATGAAACCGTAATAATTCTGCAGCTTGAAGGAGAAGAAGCCATAAGAAATATCGATGGGATACTTGATGTCCCGGGAGCGGATATAATATTTGTAGGTCCCTATGACCTTTCCCAGTCCCTTGGTGTCCCGGGAGAAATTGATCACCCCGTTGTTGTAGAAAAGATGAAAGAAATTGTTGAAAAGTCCATTCAGAAGGGAGCTGCTGTCGGGACTTTTGTCGATACAATTGAAAATGCTGAAAAATGGAGGGAACTGGGGGTCAAATATATTTCGTATTCAGTGGATGTTGGAATATTTTATGAGAAGTGTGTGGAGATTGTCCAAAAGATCAGGGCGCGGTAATAATTTTTGTTGCCTGCGGGAAAGAGAGGTGTTGAAAGTATGAAGGACATGGTGAAGCTTTTCGGCTTGATTGATGATGATGAAGTCGTTCAGGTGACCCGGGAAATGGTCGCGATACCATCCATTACGCACAGGGAAGGGCGTGGAATGACCGATTATCTTGATCGCTGGTTCAAAGATCTGGGTATACCAACACGGGTTTATCCCTGCGAAGGAGACAGGGCGAACTTTTTTGCGGATTTCGGAAATACGGATGGTGAGGGACGTTTCATCTTTAACGGTCACCAGGACATAAAGCCTGTTGACGGCATGACTGTGGAACCCTTTGCCGGCGAAATTCGAGACGGAAAGCTCTACGGCCGCGGGTCATGCGACATGAAAGGAGCTATTGCCGCGCTGCTCTGCGCCTTCAAAGCGCTTGTCAGGGCCGGGATAAAACCGAAAGGCGGAATTACATTTTTCAGCGATATAGAAGAAGAGTACGGGGGCGGGGGAGGGTACTACTGGGCCAGGGACCAGGGGCTCTTTGATGGTTTCGAGGGCATGATCTCCTGTGAGCCTTCGGAGCTTGAGGTTCAGATCGGTAACAGGGGATGCTTTGTTACAGCCTTCGAAACAAGGGGACGGTCTGCCCACTCCGGGCTGGCGCATCTCGGGATCAATGCTATACAGAATATGGCACTTTTTATCGGTGAATATTTAAACCTGCCCTATCTTCAGGTTGAAAACCGTTATTTCGGGAAGTGCACGGTTAACTTTGAAAAAATTGAAGGCGGCCTTTACCTTTCAGCAGTGCCTGACCGGTGTATATCCAGTGTGGATTCCCGCCTGATTCCTGACACGCCGCCCAAGCTTGTGCAGAAAGAAGTTGATGGATTGATGGACAGGTTGAACCGTGAACACGGCATCAATGTCCGTGAGTCCAGCGAGCCCGGGGACTGGAGGCCCTCGAGCGTGAAACTCAAGGCCGAATTCATCTCTCCCGATCACGCGCTGGTACAGCGTGTAAAAAATGCGGTTGAGCTCGGAACCGGTGAAGATGCTGTAATCGGCGGATGTCCGGCGATAACTATTGCGATGGTTTTAACCAAAATGGGAATACCGGCGGTTATCTGCGGGCCCGGGTCCATTGCGCAGGCGCATACCGAAAACGAATGGGTGGAGACAGATCAGCTCAAAAAAGCTGTGAGAGTATATACTGCGCTTATGGCCGGGATGTGATAAAAAATTATGTAATGAGAGGTGCCATGAGATATATTTTAATGATTCCAGGGCCGGTTGAAATTTCAGACGATGTACTTGAAGCGTTTCAGAGACATCCGGTCGCCCACTATGGACCGGAATGGACTGAGGTGTATCTTGAAACAGCAAACAGTGTTTCGAGAATCCTCGGCTCCAAAGGGAGGACCTTTCTCATGCCCGGTTCCGGTTCGGTAGGTCTCGATACTGCTGCCGCGACCTTTTGTGCGTCTAAAAGATGTCTCGTGCTGAACGGCGGCATGTTTGGACAGAGGCTTTACAATATAGTCTCCGCGCATGCGTCCGATGTTAAGGATCTTAATTTTCCTCTAAATACATCTGTTGAACCTGAGGCTGTAGAAAAAGCTTTAAAAGATGAGAAGTACGACATAGTCCTGATGACACAGGTTGAGACCAGCACCGGTATACTTAACCCTGTTGAAAAAATAGCAAAGATAGTTAAAAAGCACGGTGCGCTTTTTGTGCTTGATTCAATTTCCAGTGCGGTAATTGAAAAGCTTGAGATGGACAACTGGGGCATTGATGTCAATGTGGCTGCCTCCCAGAAAGGGTTTGAGTGCCCCGCAGGACTGGGGATCGTGACTGTTAAACAGGACCTGCTGGATGCGCTTAAAGATTCACCGGCAAAAACATGGTACACAGACCTGCGTGTATGGTGTGATTACTACGATAGGTGGCATGACTGGCATCCCTTCCCTGTCACCCTGCCAACCAACACAATACTGGCCCTCGCGAAAAGCATTGAGACCATTGAAGCTGAGGGTATATCATCGAGGCAGAAGATGTTTATAGACATATCAACACGGATGAGGAAAGCGTTACTGGCACTGGGCCTTAGGCTGTACGCGCCGGAGGGGCAGTATTCTCACGGTTTAACCGCAGCATCAACCGGTGGGAAATTTGATCCTGCCGAAATGATCGCGTTTTTGAAAAAAAAGGTGGGAATTCAGATTTCAGGTTCCTTCGGGGACATCAAGAGTCACGTTTTCAGAATAGGCCACATGAGCAGGAAACAGTGCGGCAGGGTAAATTTAATCACGTTAATAAACGGCATAGCACTGTTCATGAAATCTAAAGGCCTGAGTGTTCAGCTTGAAAAAGCGGTCGAGAGGCTCATGGAATAATTACAGGGATCAGGATTAAGAAGTATTTAATACGGGATTTTGATGCTCTGAAAGAAAGCTCATATTTTTCCAATATTTATGTACACTATTTATTATTAAAATAAAATCCTTCTGGATAACTTTTTTATGCGGTATCGGCATTCAATTTCTTGGATTATAAACCTTGCAATTTCTTAAACTTTTAAAACCATTTCCATAACCACCACTTTTCGAAAAGAACCTTTTCCCAATGCCGAAACCTGCTCGGTTTTTTCAATTTCACCACAGGGCTTGGCTCAGCATAAAAGTTTCCGCTGGCATACCCGGCTCTGCCGTCACCAAGTTCAATAAAACAGTATCCATTGCCGTTAAACTCTTTCTTGGAAGACGCACCCTTTACACTTTCCGCTATGTTGTGAGCCACAATGTCGGCTTGAAGATGGGCAAAAACACCTGCCTTGGGAAGAGGTTTTCCCACAACAAGCGGAATAGTTGTTACATCACCGAGTGCGAGAACATTTTCGATGTCCGTCTCAAGTGTTCTCATATTCACCTTTACCCATCCATTTTTTCCTAATATAGGTGAACCACTTAAAACCGGTGGCAATCCATGTGAAGGAATGCCGATGAGAAAATCATAGGAAACCTTTTCCTTATCCTGAAAATGGATTTCTCTCTTTGATGGATCTATACGGTCCATCTGATGTTGAGGTAAAAAAGTAACTCCCCGGCTTTGAAGAAGAGAGACAACCATATTTCCAACCTCTTTTCCTGCTACCCCCATTGGTAATAGTTCAGGAGTTACCACCTTAATCTCTACATCCCTTCTCTTCTTTTTAAAATATGCAGATAGGATTAAAGCTGCTTCATAGGGTGCAGCCGGACATTTAAACGGTTTTGATGAAATGAGGATAACTATCCTGCCTCTTTCAAAATTCTTAATCGCTTCTCTTATCTTTACCGCACCTGATAAATCATAGAGATTATATGCGGCTTCCTCGAAACCATTCGCCCTATCAGGAAAGGTACTTGCTCCCAGGGAAATAACGAGATAATCAAAATCAGATTCCCCTTCTGTAGTCACCACTTTCCTGTTTTCGAAATCTATTTTAGAAACTTCCGCGTTAATAAACTTGATTCCCTTCCTTTGTAAAATAGAAAGCGGTTTTTGGATCTTTTGCTGGTTTCTCCAACCGGCCATAACCCATAGGAGTGAAGGATTGAATATATGATTTTTCTCTTTATCCACAAGGACAATCTCGTTATCTTTGGACAAAAATTTACTTAATCTATTCGCAACAACCAAACCGCCTGTTCCTCCACCTAAAATGATGATTTTTTTACCCATAACTCAACCTCCTTAAAAGTGAAATTGCATTCTAATGTTTTATATGGTATTACTGTTTTGTATAGTTTTTTTATCAAAATGTTAAAACTTTATCAGTTCCCGCGGTCCATTGCGCCAGTTGAATTATTGTGCTTGTTTCAACACCATTTATTAGACTTGTATTTTCGATACCTCGAGCAGAACAACACGATCCGCAGGCCTTGACCTGCGCCCCTTTACTAATAACTGACTTTATCATTCTCTCGATGTTGTAGAAGCCCTTTGGTGTTGATTGAGCTGTCAGGGCACTTGTCACAGAATCTGCCATAAGAAAAATATGTATTTCTGTATCGGGGCGTTCACTCTGTAAAGCCATTGCAAGGCGCAATGCGTTGTAAATTTTCTCTGTGCCGTAAGGTGCGTCATTGATAACAAATAATATTTTCATCCTTTAGAACCTTTATCTATTGAAATTCAGGCTGTCCCTTAACATATAAAATTGCTCTTTAAACACAATGTACTGTGTAATATATAGCATCAAATTTATAATCTGTATTTATGGGACAGCCTAATATGAGGTTGTAAGACAACCTCAATTATAATCTTCGATGATGCTCATTCCATTATTATGTTTAGATTATAAAAGCCGTAATGATATGATTGCCCTTATGGTGATTATTCAGTAATTTTAAAACCGCTTAACCTGCTTCCACAGGTAATCCCGCGTCTTTCCATTCGGGAAAACCATCCTCCAAACGAACTGCCCTGATACCCGTTTTTAGCAGAAATGTTATTGCCTCCGCTGATAAAACGCAGTAGGGACCACGACAATATGCGACAACTTCCATATTCTTAGGGATTTCATCAATTCGCCTTTTCAGTTCCGATAGAGGAATTGAGCGAGCTTCGGAAATATGCCCCATTCTATATTCTTCAAATGGTCTTACATCAAGTACAAATACGTCTTCACTTTTAATACGGCTCAACAGATTTTCTCTTGAAATAGGTTCAAATTTATCCCTATCCTGATAATACATATGTACTATTTCTTTGAGCTCATATAACTTCGTTTCAGCAATAGCCTGGAGATTTTTCCAGCATGTGAAGACTGAACTATCCGTGATTCTGTATAAAGCTCTAACACCTTCTTTTCTGCTCTCTACCAATTTCGCGTTCTTTAATATCTGAAGGTGGTTTGAAGTGTTCGCTATGCTCATATTCACTTCTTTTGACAGAGTTTCAACATCTCTCTCCCCTTGAAACAGGATGTCGATAATCTCCAGACGCTTTGGACTACTAAAGCCCTGTGCTATCATGGCGAAAAGTTGAAAAACCATATCCTTAAATTCTCTTCCCTTCATAAAGAGCCCCTCAATTATTAAACTATTCAAATTATTAATTGAAAATAAGAATATGTTATTTAAAAAGTCAATCAGTTTAATTTTATACGGAAGATTTTTATTTGAAAAATGGTGTGAAAAAATAGTATATATTGAGGTGTTTAAAAATTTGATAAAAAAATTAAAATATGCTAAAATAATCAATAATCATAATATAAATATGATAAGAAAGGTA
>DAOVJS010000127.1 GCA_030673105.1 Spirochaetota bacterium | reverse complement strand
TGTAGAGCGTCAGGGAACCGGTAATGCTTCACCGCTGAGGGCTGGAGAGCGTCAGAAGAATCGTAAAGCTTCCCTGCCGATAGCTGATCGGAGAACGCTTCCCCGGCAGAAGAAATGCCGTTCAGTATTGAAAGGAGCATGAAGGTTATCAAAGCCGTGATTAATAATACTCCTTTTTGAATTCGCCGGGTTGTTTTGAAGATCGAATGCAGAGCCATAAACATCTTCTCAATTTTTTCACGGCAGCTTTTCATTTTAGCGCGGCTTTCTTTACGCACAATTTTTAAATCGAGCAGCCTCGAAAGAGGCAGGCTTTTTCAGGGCCGTCTTTAATGTAATCATTTATAACATACTGTAAAGAAAATAATAGCTATGGTTTTATCTATTAAAAGCTGGTACTTCGCAACAGAGGAAGCAGGTCTTCTTCCCGCTTGGAGGCTTTTGTACCAGCTCTCTCCGGTATTTTAATACCGGCTTTATTACTATTAATTTACAAGTTTACTTGCCTATTATTCTGTTGATCATATTAATCATATTTATTATATTCATCACATAAATATTAATAATATGGAGTGGTTCGATGGCAACGAGGGTTTTAAGCACAACTATTAATGAGGTTCTTGCAGAAAAGCTGGACAGATTAGCCACTGAAACTCATCGGAAGAAGAGCTATTATGTAAACCAGGCATTAAAAGAATATTTCGAGGGAATCGAGGACTATGAATTAGCTTTACAGCGGAAAAACGGAGAGTTTGTTACATTAAGTCAAGCAAAAAAAGAATTAGAGCTATGAATGCATGTATGCCATAGAAATTGAAAAGCGTTGTCTTCGGGAACTCAAGCAGCTTGACAAATCAGTTGTAAGAAGAGCATTCGATTTAATAGAAACAGTGGTTGCTGAAGATCCTTATGCAGGTAAAGAACTGAAGGGGAAGTATAAAGGTCTTTTCAGCTTCAGATTTTCTGACTACCGGATTGTATACGAGATAAAAAAGCAGCAATTAAAAATTTTAATTCTTCGAATAAGACATAGAAAAAACGTATATGATGGTTTATAATTAAGCCCTGGTCCAGGATCGGTTTTTGACTCGATTTTTCCTGTAAGCCTTAAACTCCGGTAATACTGAAGTAGGGTGTGTCAGCCGGCGCGTCCCAGAGCTTCTTTGTCTCTTCATCGGCCCTGCACATGGTGAGCTGGAAACCGGCCATCTCCTGGGTTGTGATATAATTTCCAATCCGCGGCTTATATGGTTTTATACCCTTTGACAGAAGAAGCTCTTCGAGCCTGTTGTACATAATGAACATCTCCATAAGTGTTGTAGCCCCGCATCCGTTTATTATGACAAGAAGGTCATCACCTCTTTTAAATTCACCGTCCTCTATGAGACGCCCGGCAACGTCATCGATCACTTCATTGGCGGTCACTATCTTTGACGGACCTTCAGGCCCCGGCTCCCCGTGCTGTCCGGGCCCGATTATGAATTCATCATCAGCGATACTGAAGAGCGACTGGCCTGTTGTCGGCATTGTACATGAGGACATGGCAACTAGAATAGTCCGTGTAGTTGCGTTTACATTTTTCGTTTTCTCAATAATAGTTCCAATATCCGCTCCCTGCTCGGCAAGCGCGCCGGCAATCTTTAAACCGAAAACCATTCCCGCCATCCCTCTCCTGTTTTCCTCCTGCCCTTTTGAAGCGCTCGCGATGTCATCGTAGAGAAGGACGCTCTCTACCTCTATGCCTTCATCTCTGGCCATGTCGATTGCCATGTTTCCGTTTAAAACGTCACCTTCATGGTTTGCTATGAGTACCAGTACAGGTGTATTACCGCTCATCTCCCAGGCGATCTTGATACCTTCATAGATCCTGCTTCCTCCGGCACATGTGAAGATATTTCCGGGTACAGCGACGTCGTGCATTCCATATCCTACAAAACCGAAGAGGCCCGGTTCGTGACCGCTGCCCTGCGCGAATACAATTTGAACTTTACCCTTTTCCTTGGGTTTTACCCGTATAATGATATCTTCACCTATCAGTTTCAGGTAATTGCTGTACGCCTTGACAAGGCCCAGAATTAATTCCTTTGCTAGATCTTCAGGTTTGTTGATGAATTTTTTCATAATCATGGGAAAGCTCCTTTATTATAGATTTGATGATAAACTATGCGAAAATCTGTTAAATTTCAGCGGCAATGGCCTTCAGGTTTTTCAAACCCTGAATGGCGAGCTGTTCACCGGATTCAGCGAACTTTCTCCATATTGCGCATAGCCTGTTCAATTCTTCAAAACTGGGGTCAAAGGATTCTATTACCATCGGACCGGTGTACCCGACATCCCTGACCGCGGTAAAAAATTCCTTCCACGGTACAAGACCGGTTCCCGGGATACCACGGTTGCTTTCACATACATGAATATACCCGAGATATTTTTTACCGCAGGTTTCAACCGCTCCCCTGAAACTCAGCTCCTCCCTTATCATGTGGAAGCAGTCAAGGTGTACTCCCATATTGCCTGTCCCCACATCCTTGCAGTACTGAACCGCGTCATCCGCTATGTTCAAAAAATGGGTTTCAAAACGATTGATCGCTTCTACCGCTATCGTTAAATCCCCATTCGCTTTCGCGTAGGCGGCAGCCTCCCTCATGCTGTCCACAGACCATTTCCACTCATCATCGGTACGGGGCTTACCTGTAAGACATCCCCACCCCGCATAGTTTACTCCGCCAAGTATGGGCGATCCCAGCTCGTAATTGATATCCACAAGCAGCTTTAGTATCTGCACTCCCTTTTCACGAATCTTTGGGTCCGGAGAAATGAGATTTGTTTTTTCATTGAGTGTGGTTGTTGTGACGATCTCGATGCCGGCCTTCTCAGCTTCTTTTTTCACCTTCCCGGTTGGAAAGGTCTCCGGATGGGCAATTGCAATGTCCAGGGTTTCAAACCCGAGCTCTTTTGCCTTGGGAATGATCCAGAGGTCTTTTTCTGAAAAATCCTCAGCCCAGATAAATGTATCTACTCCAAATTTGCATTCCATGAGTTACTCCTTTCATATAAGATGTTGTATATATGGTACTATATTAAATTGTGTCAGGTAATAGTTTGCATGGGAGGCACTGTGAGCATTCCAATCGATGTCTACACATAGTGATCCAGCACCATGTGAACCGCTGTGCAGAATAGAATTAACGGAAATCCGATGATGAAAATAAATTTACTAAACGGCTGACCTAGAAGGACAACCCCCAAAAGAACGCCTATAAGCGCAAAAATATCGATCCTTCCAAGCAGTTTCTTGAATCCCTTTTTCGTCATGCCTGTAATCCTTTGCTATTGGACTCCTTTAT
This sequence comes from Spirochaetota bacterium, assembly GCA_030673105.1. GTDB lineage: Bacteria > Spirochaetota > B62-G9 > B62-G9 > DRHN01 > DRHN01. The sequence continues at coordinate 3,580 of DAOVJS010000127.1, read as the reverse complement.
AAAACTCTCTTACCATTGCTCTTTCTGAACAGGAACAAATCCTTTTTTGAGAAGTTAAAATCAAGCATTTCACCGTACTCCTTGTGTACAGTCTCATTCGTCACCATTCTAACTGTCAGTCCCAGGAAGTCGAGATTGACAACCTTATTGTACCCCTGATACTCTATGTGAAGCACCTTCCCTGAAAAGTTCAGCTTGCTTTTGTCCTTATCCGGTTTTATACTTCGAGGTTTCAATCCTATCTGAAAATTCTTTTCGTCTGTGATCTCCTTAATACGGTCTATTTCAGAAGAAGTCAATTCAACAAAAGAGGTCTTTCCGTTTATGTTGAGGGATTTTCCCTCCAGAGAGCAGTCAAGAACGTTGACCGCCGGATAGTTTATAAGCATCGCCACTGTGAGACTGTCCGGGTTTTCTAATAAATTATCAGGTGTATCGATCTGATGAAGCACTCCCTCAGATATTATGCCTATTCTATCTGCAACCGACAGGGCGCTGTCATTGTCATGGGTAACATAGAATGCTGTCGATTTATACTTCTTGTGAAGCTCCTTGAACTCAACGCGGAGCTCCTCCCTGAGCTTAAGGTCGAGATTGCTCAGGGGTTCATCGAAAAGATTCAAATGAGCCTGCCGCACAAGTGCCCGGGCAAGTGCCACCCGCTGTGTCTCGCCGCCGCTGAGGGTGCTTGTCGGCCGTTCCATCAGCCCCTCTATATGCAGATCCTTACTGATGGTCTGGATCCTTTTTTTAATTTCAGATTCTTCTTTCCGCAGAAGCTTTGATCTAAGGGCAAACGCGATGTTGTCATAAACGTTATATATGGGGAACAGGTTATAGTTTTCAAACACAAAAGATATATCCCTGAATGCCGGAGGTACTTCCGAAACATCCGTTTTATCCATAAAGACCTTTCCCTCGTCAGGTTTTATTAATCCCGCGGTGATCTTCAGGGTAGTGGTCTTGCCCGCGCCCGTCGGGCCCAGCAACACGAATATCTCACCTTCATTAATTTCAAGAGACAGGTTTTTTACCGCCTGAATGTCACCGAAAGATTTGGAAATATTTTGAAGCTTCAACATAGTGCTTTTTCCTGTTCTATAGAATTTCACCGCTCTCAGGATGATAAAAGCGGATCTTCTCATCATCGAAAATTACAAAACCTTCATTCCCTCCTGTATCTTCACCATCCCGCATCATACACTTATATAGATTATCCCCCAGGTAAAAGTTGCCGTAACTTATTTGCTGTATTCTCTCCATGTTCAGAAGTTTCACCCTGAGGTAATTAACCTCCCCATTGAGCTTTTCTTTAAAATATAAGTACTCTGGTCTAATTCCAAATATGAATGTATCCAGTTTTAATTCTCTTGCTTTGCTTTGAAAGCTCTTTGAGAAATGAATCTCTTCATTGGTTTCAGTTTTCACGCTGACGTCTTCCCGGGGGCAGCACGTGATAAAATTCATGCCCGGACTGCCTATAAAGTAACCTGTAAACAGGTTTTCGGGTTCCTCGTACAGTTTCTCGGGCGCCCCTGATTCAATTATCTTTCCGTCTTTCATTACAACGATCCTGTCGGCAAGGGTCATTGCTTCCCGCTGATCGTGGGTAACGTAGACCGTTGTTACATTCAGTGCCTTCTGTATCCTGAGAAATTCGATTCTCATCTGCTCTCTGAACTTCTCATCGAGGGCGCTGAGCGGCTCGTCGAGAAGCAGAACCTCGGGCGTCCTGACTATCGCCCGGGCAAGGGCCACCTTCTGTTTGTCTCCATCGGGCAGCTCGGAAATCTTCCGGCCCAGCAGAGTATCTATTTTTAACAGCTCCGACACCCATTTTACTTTCTTCTTTATTTCGGACATGGGCATTTTTTCAGCCTTTAGTGGAAAAATAATATTCTTTTGCACATTTAAGTGCGGGTATAGGGCGTAGAACTGAAAAACCATGGCGATATTTCTATCAGCCGGCTCGAGCCTGTTAACATTTTTTTTGTTAAAGTAGATACTTCCGTCCGTTACGGGCTCGAGGCCCGCTATGCATCTTAGTGTGGTTGTTTTTCCGCACCCGGAAGGCCCCAGGAACACGACGAATTCATTATCTTTTATATCAAGATTGACATCATCCACTGCTTTTACTTTTCCGTAATACTTTTTCAGATTTTCTAACTTAATATGTGCCATACTTCGCGACCTCTTTATTTATACTCAGTGTTACTTGCTCCGCTCTGAAAGATAATTCAGCAGCTTGATCAGTATTGAGCTCAAACCTATGATAATAATCAACAGTATGAATGCCCAGGCCGAACCCTCACCTGTGTAGAAGTACTGAAAGGCAGTCTTATACAGGGTAAAGGAAACAGTCTGTGTGGCGTTGCCTGGACCGCCTCCGGTTAATGTGTACACAAGGTCGAACTGTTTCATGGCATCCATCAATCTGAAGATAACCGCCAGAATAAGAATCGGAGCGGAAAGGGGCAGAGTGATATTGAAAAATTTGAACCATCCGCTTGCCCTGTCCACACTTGCCGCCTCGTACAGGTATTTCGGCACCGATGCGAACGCTGCGGAAGTGAGGAGCACCATGAACGGTGTCCACATCCATGTATCCGCTATGATTGTGGCCCATAGACTATTTTTTTCGTTACCGAGCCATTCGACCCGGGCGAGCCCCAGAATGTTATGTATAAAATAGTTTATTATTCCCCATTCGGTATTGAACATATATTTCCAGAACAGCCCCACTACAATAGGGCAGAGCATCATGGGCATAAGGACGATGGTGAATATCGCCTCTCTGCCCCTGAACTCGCGCTGAAGGAGGTAGGCTATGAATATCCCCAGGAAGAACTGAATGGACACCGCCATCGCCACATACTTGAATGTGAAAATAAACCTCTCCCAGGTATAGGTATCGGTGAGAATGTCTCCGTAGTTTTTGAACCCTATCGCCCTTGTATTAACCGGCCTGAGGAATGAAAAATTGAAAAAACTGTAGTAGATCAGAGTAATGAACGGATAGGCAATCAGGAACAGGAGAATAAGCAGTGTCGGCCAGAGGAACAGGTATTTTATCAGTTTCTCTTTATGCATGTATTTACTGTAATCATGTGCAATCATCTTTCAGCCCCAAAAAGGATTTATTTTCTGCCAAGTACTCCGAAGGTCATGCCCATGAGGATGTACTTTCTGATAAGGATAAACAGAACGAGTATGGGAATGATCAGTATATATCCGGACGCCGCAACAACACCCCACTCAAACCCCGAAGTACCCATGAATGACACTATCCGCGGCGGCAGAGTCATTGCGTACCTCGTTGCAATAATGGACGCGAAGGTGAACTCATTCCAGGCAAATATAAAGCAGAATCCCGCGGTCGCTGCTATACCTCCCTTGACCATGGGGACCAGTATCTTCACGAAAGCCTGAAAACGTGTATACCCGTTGACAAATGCCGCTTCCTCCACCTCGGTTGGAATACCGTCAAAGAAGCCCTTCATTATCCATGTCGAAAGGCCCAATCCGATCAATGAGTAGAGGAGTATCATCCCTATACGTGTATCAGCCAGGCGGAGGCGGG
>DAOVJS010000101.1 GCA_030673105.1 Spirochaetota bacterium | reverse complement strand
CAGCATAACAGGCTTTTTCACTATACCAATGCCGGCTATGGCCCTCTACTTGTGTATAAAGAGGATAAAAAGAAGTGTTTTCTTGTAAATCCCCCTAAAGGTTCCGTACCGATAGGTGTTATGCCTGATGTTGAGTACGAAGAGGAAAAACCGATTGCTCTTGGAAGCGGTGATTCTCTTTTTCTTTGTACTGATGGGATCCATGAAGCGCGTAATATAAGTGAAGAAGAATATGGCATGAAGAGGTTATCTGATATAATACCACCGATGGCCGCCAGGGCGTCAAAAGATATGGCGAATCTGATTGTAGAGGATGTATTACGTTTTGCCGGTGAGGCAGAGCAGTATGATGATATGACCCTCACTGTAATGAAGGTAAAATAAAGGTTGTACCCGCCGCACGGCGGTGATAGGTATCATTTATGTGTGCGCACCAGGGGAAAAAGCCTGCAATGTAAAAAATAGCTGTATTTATTAAAAAAATGTTTTATATTTATCATATGCTGGAAAGACAGGGAGAGAGGTTTGTCTATGGAAGAGATCACAATTAAAGATTCATTAAAGATAAGTCCGATGCAGGTAGGTGATGCTGCGGACACAGTCCAGCTTGTGTTAAATGGGTACCTCGATACTTATAATTCTCCTGAATTTCAGTCCCACATAAATACTCTAATCAATACCGGTATTCAGTGCATTATTTTTAATTGTAACGGGTTGAATTATATTAGCAGTACCGGAATAGGAGCATTTACGGCATTTTTAAAGCTGATGAAATCAAAGAAGGGAGATATGGCTCTCTTCGGCCTCCAGAAAAAGGTGATGGAAGTTTTTCAACTGCTGGGCTTCACAAAGTTTTTCAAAATTGCCGGAGATCTTGACTCTGCCATGCTGTTATTGAAAAGCGGGAATGTCTTTGAAGCAAGCGTAACAAAAAAGGAGTCTGTTTTTCCTCTCATATTTCAATGTCCTCACTGTGAGAAAAAACTGAAAACTGCAAAATCGGGTAAGTTCAGGTGCAGTGGATGTAAAGAGGTGATTGTTGTGGATGAAAATGGAAAAGTGGAACAGGCCTAAGTTATATGCACATGGATACGGAGTTATAGGAAATGAAGGAAGAAAGACTTTTTTTGACATCCGATCTTGTTAATTTATCAAAGGCCCGTGATTTTATTTCAAAGAAAGCAAAGGAATCAGGTGCCAGTGAATCTGATATTACAAAGATAGAAATATCCTGTGATGAATGGAGTGCAAATGTAATCGAGCATGGTCTCGGCAACAAGATGGATAAAGGGTTCACGATTGATTGCATGTGCGAAGACAATAAGTTTACAGTTATTTATGAACATCCGGGTGCGCGGTTTAACCCTATTGACATGGATGAAGTTAATCTGGGTGAACATTTTTCAGAGTTAAAGGAGAGGGGCCTTGGTATTTACATCATGAGGGAAATGATGGATGAGATTCATTATGAGTATATCGACAATAAAATTAACAAGATAACCCTTGTAAAAAACCTGAAAAATGAAGATTAAAAAGTAGCGTTTCAGCCATATAGATTTATCAGGGCGAACTTCGAAATTATAAAAAGACGCCATGTTAATGGCGTCTTAATTTTTTATGCGTGTGAGGTTATGCCCGAAAAGGGTCGTTGACTTAAAAAATTTGAAAATACGATAAAAAAATATTAAAATTGATATGTGATTGATTGTTAAAGATTTATGAAAAAGAGGTAACAGGCATGAAAAGAGAAATGGTACCAATGGATGGGAATACAGCCGCGGCGTATGTCGCCCATGCTACAAACGAAGTGATCGCGATTTACCCGATAACACCATCCTCTCTCATGGGTGAGTTATCCGACGAATGGTCCGCAAAAAACAGGAAAAATATCTGGGGAACAATTCCTTCAGTTACTGAAATGCAGTCTGAAGCAGGTGCGGCAGGGGCTATTCACGGGGCGCTCACAACCGGAGCGTTGACAACCACATTTACGGCGTCACAGGGGCTCTTATTAATGATTCCAAACATGTACAAGATTGCGGGAGAACTCTGCCCCACGGTTTTCCATGTTACAGCCAGGGCTGTTGCATGCCAGGCGCTGTCAATTTTTGGTGATCACTCCGATGTAATGGCAGTGCGGGCAACAGGGTTTGGCCTTATATCTTCCTGTTCAATACAGGAGATCATGGACCTCGCGCTGATAGCCCAGGCTTCTACTCTAAAGAGCAGGGTTCCCTTTGTGCATTTTTTTGATGGTTTTAGATCATCACATGAGATCCAGAAAATTGAACAGCTTACCTATGACGACATGAGAGCCATGATAGACGATGAGTATATTATTGCCCACAGGATGAGAGGGTTGAATCCGGAAAATCCCAGTATCCGTGGGACCGCTCAGAATCCGGATGTATTTTTTACGGCCCGTGAAACCGTAAACAGTTACTACGAGAAGGTGCCGGGGATTGTGCAGGGATATATGGATAGATTTGCTAAAGTGACGGGAAGGCGTTACAGGCTCTTTGATTATGCTGGTGCACCGGATGCGGAGAGAATCGCTGTTATAATGGGAACAGGTGCGGAGGCAATGGAGGAGGTTGTCAATTATCTGGTAGAAAAAGGTGAGAAGGTGGGTGTAATAAAGGTGCGGTTATACCGGCCTTTCAGCATCAGGGATTTTATTGATGCAATCCCTGACACGGTAAAATCAATAGCAGCTCTTGACAGAACCAAAGAGCCTGGCGCAATCGGTGAACCGATGTATGAGGATATTCGTACCGCAATTGGTGAGGCGATGAGTGAAGGGTACGCACCCTTTAAAGATTACCCTGTTATTGTCGGCGGAAGGTACGGTCTTGGTTCTGCGGAATTTAATGCGGGTATGGCAAAGTCGGTACTCGATAATCTGAAAGAGAAAAAGCCGAAGAACCATTTCACGGTCGGCATTCATGATGATGTAACATTTACCAATCTGCCCTGGGATGAAAATTTCTCTTCCGAGTCTTCCGAAGTACACAGGGGATTATTCTATGGACTGGGAGCAGATGGTACGGTGGGTGCTAACAAGAACTCGATTAAAATCATCGCTGAGGCCACCGACAACTACACACAGGCTTATTTCGTCTACGATTCAAAGAAAGCAGGCGCAGTTACGGTATCCCATCTGAGGTTTGGGAAAGATAAGATCAAAAGCACCTATTTGATTTCAGAAGCTGACTTTTTAGCCTGTCATAAATTTACATTTCTTGAGAAATATGACATGCTATCTAAGCTGAAAGATGACGGTATTTTCCTTCTCAATTCGCCCTTTGATAAAGATGAAGTGTGGGATAATATTCCCGCTGAAGTACAGGAACAGATCATCAAAAAAAAGATCCGTTTTTATGTAATAAACGCGGTCCGTATTGCCGGTGACCTTGGATTGGGCGCGCGCATTAACACCATAATGCAGACTGCATTCTTTTTGATCTCAGGGGTTGTACCGGGGGATGAAGCGATAAAACTCATTAAAGATTCAATTATAAAGACATACGGGAAAAAAGGACAGAATGTTATTGATATGAATATGAAAGCGGTAGACGCTGCTGTTGAAAATATAGAGGAAGTAAAGCACCCCGGAGAAGTGACCAGTAAAAGTCACATTAAGCCTTCAGTACCTGAAAATGCCCCGGAGTTTGTAAAGGATGTAACAGGTGAAATAATCGCCGGAAGGGGAGATAAGATTACTGTATCCCAGCTTCCGGATGACGGGACCTACCCCACAGGGACCACATTTTATGAGAAGAGAAACGTGGCAGATGAGATACCTGTCTGGTATCCTGAGCTGTGCATACAGTGTGGACAGTGTTCACTTGTCTGTCCCCATGCGGCCATAAGAGTCAAGTTTTACGACCCCTCAATGTTGGAAAAAGCCCCCGATACGTTTAAGGCTATAGACGCAAGGGCAAAAAAGATGCGGGGATTGAAATTTAGCGTACAGATAGCTCCTGAAGATTGTACGGGCTGCAGGGTTTGCGCGAATAACTGTCCCGGTATCAGGAGAGTGGATGGTGAGAAAACAAAAGATAAGGCGCTTATGATGGAGACTCAAATTACGATCAGGGAACAGGAGAGGATAAACTGGGATTTCTTCCTTGATCTGCCGGATACTGACCCGGCACTCATGTCGAGAACAACCATTCTAGGGTCTCAGCTTCTGCCGCCTCTGTTTGAATTTTCAGGGGCCTGCGCAGGGTGCGGTGAGACCCCGTATGTGAAGCTGGTATCCCAGCTTTTTGGCGACCGGGCAATCATAGGGAATGCTACAGGGTGTTCATCCATATACGGGGGGAATCTTCCAACTACCCCCTATACCCGCAGGAAAGACGGCAGGGGCCCGGTATGGTCAAACTCGCTATTTGAAGACACGGCGGAATTCGCCCTGGGAATGAGGCTTACATCGGATAAACTACAGGGGTACGCCCTTGAGCTGATTGATAAGGTCCTTGACCGGGGAAACCTCGATATTGATGAGGACCTTCTTAAAGAATTAAAGGAGGCTGATCAGAGAGATGCCGATGCCATTGAGGCACAGAGGGCGAGGGTTATAACGCTCAAGAAGGCGCTGGATGATAAAAAAGATAAAGACTTAAAACTTCTTAACAGCCTGGCAGACCATCTTATCAGGAAATCTGTCTGGGCCTTTGGAGGTGACGGATGGGCATATGATATAGGATACGGCGGGCTTGACCATGTCATTGCCTTAGGAAAGGACATAAACATCCTTGTCCTGGATACAGAGGTATACTCCAATACAGGCGGCCAGATGTCAAAATCCACTCCAATAGGAGCCATTGCCAAATTCGCGGATGCAGGCAAACCAATCGCGAAAAAAGACCTCGGCATGATGGCGATAACCTATGGAAATGTGTATGTTGCCCGTGTTGCCATGGGGTCAAGCATGAATCAGACTGTGAAAGCGTTTAACGAGGCGGATGCCTTTCGCGGCCCGTCACTTATAATCGCATACTCTCATTGTATTGCCCATGGGATAGATATGTCCCACGGGCTGGACGAACAGAAACTGGCGATTGATTCTGGAGCCTGGGTTCTTTACAGGCACAATCCGGAGCTCAGGGCGGAGGGGAAGAACCCCCTGATCCTCGATTCAAAAGAACCAAAGGAGGATATAGCGGATTATATGTACAACGAGCTGCGGTTCAGGGCCTTGAAGCGGACAAACCCGGAAAAGGCGCTCAAATATCTTGAACAGGCGCGGGAGGACGCGCAGAGAAGATACCAGATGTACAAGAACCTTGCCCAGATGCAGGAGAAAGGTTCATCGTAATTGTCGTACAAAGCAGTGGATCTACCTCAGCTCTTCTTCTGTTTTAATGATACTCATATTACATAGAACAGAACCTTCTCTAAATTCAGAAATACATACAATTAAAAAATAATTTGACATTTATCATTTACAGCGATAGAGTAAATATGTTTAATCAGCTTAATGTGAAAATTTAAATCTCTGGGTACTGTAAATCAGCAAACGGGGCTTTAAGGGAGGGGAACATGGACTTCTGGCCTTTCATATGTATTTTTGTAACCCTCGTTCTTATTCTCTTTTTCAGAAGAATTGATAAAAGAACAATAAACTTCAATAAGTTCAAACGATACGCAGAAAAGCTATCTGCAGATTTCAACGTATTTTTAAATCAGAAAAAAGAAGATTTTTCTGAAAGTATGCAAGATCTTGATGGAGCTCTAAAAAAAGCAGCTCAGATACTGGCAAAAATTGAAATTGCCGACAACAATCTGAAATCGAGTTATGCAACCGCTGAAGATGAGAAAGGCGAACTGGAAAACATTAAGAATGAATTGGAGAAACTAAAAGAGATGAAGGAGGATATCTCGGCTGAAATTGTTGAAATTGAGAAAAATCTCCCTTCTTTAAAGAAGCTGTCAAGAAGAATTCAGAAAATGGGTATAGAGATCGCGGAGAATGAGAAAGCAATAAAAAACACTGCTTCAATGTTACCCGATATAGAAAAAAGGGTGCAGGAGCAGACCGATAAGGTTCTGAATGATGTCAGGAGTAATGTTTTAAAGGAAGCGAAAGGATTATTTGTGCCTGTCATAGATGAGTACAGAGCGTCTCTTGAGCTTTTGAAGTCCACGCTGTCTGATGAGTTGAAGAGATTCAAAGGAGAGGTTCAGGACCACACAGGGCTGGTTTATCAAAAGATAGATGAGCTCAATAGTTCCATCGAAGCCTGCGGCAGTAAATTGACATCCTTTGAAAGTGAAACCATTATATCATTAAAAGAGAAAATAGCTGAACTGGATTCGGCGCTGAATGAGACGAAGAGGAAAATTGAAAAAACTGAAAAGGAGTCTGTAAGAGTATTTCTGAAGAAAGCGGAGGATGAATATAATAATTATATAAACGTGCTTGAAAGCTCACAGGCCAAATATAAAGGGAATATCTTTCAGAGGATAGAGGAGAGGGCGAAGGACCTTTCAACTTATGTCACACGGCTGGAAGGGCGGGTGCAGAACCTGCTGGATGATGTTAAAAAAGAAACAGATAAATATGGGGAGGTGTTGAATCTCAAAATAAAGACCCATGAAAGTGAAGCCGACGTATTAAAGAGCCGAATAATTTCTGATATAAATGAAGAAGCTAATAGGAATCTTCTTCTTATAAAACCTATTGTTTCTGAGATGAATGAAAAGCTTCTCGCATACAAAAAGGAATTTTCAACAATTTTTGAACACATGGAATCCGGATTCAAGGGGCACAAAGAGACGATCGATAAAGAAATTGCCCTGTTTAAGGGGGAACTTGATCAGCAAAAAAGCATTATTATAAATCAAATTGATATTCGTGTGAAAGATACGGGGCGGAAGCTGACCGAGGTGAGTACCAGGTTGGAAGAAGGCATCAGAGAAGCAACAGACGATGTAAGTAAAAAATTTATAAAACAGTTAGAGGAGTATGAGGACAGTATTTCCGGTCTTGATGGGCGAATTGGAGATCTAAAAATTATCGCCAACACAGGGCAGGAGATGATTGAACGGCGGATAGAATCCGTTTTTCGTAACTACAAGCCTGATATCGAGGAAAAAATAAAGAGCCTCCAGAGGACCACGGAAGAGTCATTCGTCAAAGAGAGAGAGAGGCTTGTTCAGAAAATTGAAGAAATTATTAATAAGACAAAAACAGGACTCGATAACAGAGAGCAGGAAATAAAAGGTTTTCTCGATACAATGGACGTCACAATTCATAAGTCCGAGGAGGAGTTAAAAAAACACGAAGACATCATTCTGGAAAACGTGAAAATGGTAAAAATTGACGCACGGCAGGAGCTGGTGAGAGAACTTGAAAATTTAAAAGCAATTCTGAAGGACGAGAAAAAGAGGGTAATATCAGGATACAACCAGGAACTTAAAGTTTTAAATGGAAGGATAGATGGGATTAACAGCAGGGTTGAGGGCATAGACAGTCTTATAGAGCAGAGGGTTGAAGATGCGCTTGAGGCGGCGCAGGGGAAAATAGAAGAAATAGCATCCAGCTATCTTAAAACGGAAGATGAAACGGCAGAAAGGGTCAGAGCCAATATTGACGGAGTTACCGGGGAAGTTGAGCGGATACGGGGTATGGTGGAGAACCTTAAGGATGATGTGATGGAGGAGATAAATGAGTCGCTGGTGCGCTTCAGGAAGGATGTTGGTGATGAGTTTGGGAAGCACAGGGATGCTATAGCTGAGCTTGGGTCGAGGGAGGAGGAGATAAGAGAATTTCTTGACAGGGTAAAGGATATGGCGATCGGGCTGGAGAAGAACTTCAGTGGTCAGGAGGAGATATTTCGGAGGAATCTTGAAGAGGTAAAGGAGGAGGCCCGGCAGGAGCTGATGAAGGATATAGAGGGGCTGAAGGTAATATTTGAGGATGAGAAGGAGAAGGCGGTTGAGGGGTACAACGAGGAGCTGAAGGGCTTAAAGTACAGGATAGATGGGATTAACGGCAGGGTTGAGGATGTGCACAGGATTATAGAGCAGAAGGTTGAGGAAGCGCTCAGGGTGGTGGAGGGGAATATAGGGGAGATAGAGACGAGCTATCTAAAGACAGGTGAAGAGATGACTGGGAAGGTAAGGGCCAATCTTGATGGAGTTAACGGGGAGGTTGAGCGGATACGGGGTATGGTAGAGAATTTAAAAAGCGATGTAATGGAAGAGATAAATGAGTCGATGGAGCGTTTCAGAGAGGATGTGGAGGAGCAGTTCAGGAGGCACAGGGGTGCAGTAGGTGAGCTTGAGTCGAGGGAGGCTGAGCTGGGAGGATTTCTTGACAGGGTAAAGGATACTGTAATGAGGTCTGAGGAGGATTTCAGGAGGCAGGAGGAGGTATTCCGGGGGAATCTTGAAGGGGTAAAGGAGGAGGCCCGGCAGGAGCT
>DAOVJS010000179.1 GCA_030673105.1 Spirochaetota bacterium | reverse complement strand
GTAATTATTTGATATGTAGTAATTAAGGCAGATGATCAGCCAGAGTACCCTCATCAACTTTTGTCGTGTATATTTCAGGATAGCGCGATTAATTCTTTATGTCAAAATGAGATACAAAAAAACAAAAGATTTTATCAATAGGCAAAGGTTGATACGGATGTATAAATAACTAACAACAAACCGATTGTTTTTAACCTTGACGGAAACGGTTTTTTACCGTAAGATGTCTTTAGATTAGAAATAATATAGTTTAAATGTGCAGGTGTACCCATGGAAGGGATTCTTGTGAATGTCTCCTATGTTGGAGAAGCAAGCGAAGTAATAATAATCGACGTGGAAGGTTATATAGATACCACAACAGCGCCTGAGGTTGCCAGGGTAATTAGCGAACAGATCGCGGTCAGAAAATATTGTTTAATTGTAAACCTGGAGGGAGTTGATTATATCAGCAATGCCGGCTGGGGTGTTTTTGTCAGCGACATAAAAGAAATCAGACAAAATAATGGTGATCTAGTTCTCGTGAATATGACTTCTAACGTGAATAACATATTCGGGCTTATGGAGCTCTCATTAGTATTGAAGTCGTTTTTAGGAGTTGAAAAAGCGATTAATTATTTCTTAAAGGTGGAGGTGGAAGAAAAGGAAGCCCGGAGTTACAATCAGCAGCCTGTAGTTGTAAATGAAAATCCAGGGTTGAGGGCTGTGGTGTCCCCGGCGGGGGAACCAGAGAAGGAGCAGATAAAGGGACCAGCGAAGGAGCAGATAAAGGAAACAATAAAGGATCAAACGAAGGGACCAGCGAAGGAGCAGATAAAGGAAACAATAAAGGACCAAACGAAGGAACCATTAAAAGGATTCATAAAGGAACAAAAGGTTGTCCATATATCGTCTTATATAAAAGATGCGGAAAAAGAAAGGGACGATGTATTATCATATACCCACACTGAAGCAGGAAAAATGATTCTGAAAGTGATTCTGGAAAGACCTTATTTAGATTTAAAGGAAATAGTCGAAGCCCTCAGGCTCCCTCGTTTCGGAAGCATGAGAGTGAAAAAAGAGGCTGTTAAAAGAGAATTAAAGTATATGGATTTGCTTGATAAGGCGAAAAGGTTCGAGTTTGCCATGAAAAGCAAGTAGTAGTATCAAATCCCGCCTTTTGTTACTCATTTACTATCGGAAATCCAGTATGAAAATTACCAGATCAAAGCGCCTTAAATTATCCTACGAGACAGAATAGTGAATCTCGTGCTGAAACCTGTCTAATGTAGGGTGTATTGGCTTTCAGCTTATTGAGATCATCGCAAAGGTGTCGAGCAGCATAATCTATCTCAGGGTTCTTGAATCCTCTCAAACATACCTTTAGTTTCTGTCCTTCCAACTTTATGTACCCACCCCTATTCATAATCATCGATAGCGCCGGTAAAATCTATTTCTCCGGGCCGTAATATTTTAATAAGAGCTCGCACATTTTCTTTTGCACATTGTAACTGAATACTTTAATGCAGTCTAAGAAACGTTTCTTTTCATAATTTAATTTTATTAATCTTTCACCATATCCGCCATCAGGAGAGTCTCATTCTTCTTTATTTCACCAAACTTAATATGTTTCTAAAATTACATAAATTTGAGTATTTAAGTTGCCAAATTAATGAGAATTTGTAAATTTAATTGCTAAATATACTATAATATTGTAAATTATATTCATGTTTGAAAGATATTTCGATACAAAATTATCATCCTTACTTGAAAAGGGAAAAGTCCTGGTTATTTATGGTCCGAGGCGGGTCGGTAAGACAACCTTAATTGAAACTTTTCTGAAAGGTTATAAGGGACGGTATTATCTGGGAGTGGGTGAAGACAGGGTTCTCAGAGAGATTCTTGAATCACAACAGGTACAGAGAATTGTCACAGCTTTCAGTGGTTACGAACTGATCGTGATTGATGAGGCTCAAAAAATTCCCGGGATTGGTACCGGCCTGAAGATCATGGTTGACCAAATCCCGGACACGAAGGTACTGGCAAGTGGTTCATCATCTTTCAAAATTTCAGGCAGCATTGGTGAACCCCTTACCGGAAGGCAAAGAGTAATTACTCTTTTTACCCTATCCGCTCTGGAGTTGAAAAATGATCTGGGCCCAATGAAGGTTTTAGAAATGCTCGATGAATTTCTTGTGTACGGGAGCTACCCGGAGGTTCTTACCACGAAGAACATGGATGAAAAAAGAGAGTATCTTATCACGTTGCGGGACTCCTATCTCTTAAAAGATATACTTGAACTTGAAAATATTAAAAACTCAAGCAAATTATCTGATCTTCTTAAGCTTATTGCGTTTCAAATTGGAAAAGAAGTCTCCCTGAATGAGCTGAGCAATGCACTTGGAATAGCCAAGCAGACGGTTGAACGCTACCTGGATTTGCTTGAAAAATCATTTGTTATAAAAAAAGTCTATGGGTTTGCCAGAAATCTGAGAAAAGAGATCACAAAAACCGCACGGTACTATTTTTTCGACAATGGCATCCGAAATGCGGTAATTAATAATTTTAATGATTTGAGCACAAGAGACGATGTGAGCAGTTTGTGGGAAAACTATCTTTTTATGGAACGGCTGAAAAGGCAGAGCTACTATAAGATATTTTCCAACAATTATTTCTGGCGTACCTATGACCATAAAGAGATAGACCTGGTAGAAGAAAGAGAGGGTAAGCTATTTGGATATGAGTTCAAATGGGGTAATAAGAAGATAAAACCCCCCGGTCTATGGTTTGCCACTTATAAAGAAGCGGAATACGAAGTCATTTCCAGAAAAAACTATATAGAGTTCATTACATAACTCATATTCGATAATTGTAAGCCAAATCTGATTATGCAGATAACTTATCTAAACTGACATGATGAAATAAATGTAAATATTATTGTATAGGTCAGGAAATGTTTATAAGATAATGTACTCTACTTATACCGCTTCCACTGATTGTGTGTTATACCGAACCTCTGGATCTTGTAGTTCAAGACCCGGCTTGATATACCCAGAAGACCGGCGGCGTCTTTCTGGACATAGTTGCACATCTTAAGCGCCTGTAAGATAAGCCCTTTTTCAACTTCCTCGAGCCGTATTCCGCCGGGCGGAATCTGAATCATGCTGGAGTCCCACTTCTTGCGGTCCATCGTAACCGGCAGTTGAAAATCTTCAACATTAATTACGTTCCCCTCTGCCATCAGGACCGATCTCTCAATGGTGTTTTCCAGCTCACGGATATTTCCCGGCCACGAGTATTCGGTAAGGGTCTTTATTGCGATGGGGTGAAATTCCTTGATCTTTTTTTTCAGGTCACCTGAAAACTTTTTAAGGAAAAAATAGGTTAAAAGTATTATGTCTCCCTTTCGTTCACGAAGGGATGGCATGTGGATCTCTACAACGTTAAGCCGGTAAAACAGGTCCTGCCTGAAGCGGCCTTCCTTTATTTCCTCCTGCAGGTTTTTGTTTGTCGCTGTGATGATACGCACATCAATTTTTATTGTTTTGTTGCTGCCCACGCGTTCGAACTCTTTCTCCTGGAGCACACGCAGGACATTGGCCTGTGTGTGGAGGCTCATGTCGCCAATTTCATCCAGAAAAATGCTTCCTCCGTCTGCCTGCTCGAACCGTCCTATCCTCTGTCTTTCCGCCCCTGTAAAGGCTCCTCTCTCATGCCCGAAAAGTTCGCTCTCCAGAAGATGTTCGGGAAGAGCCGCGCAGTTTACCTTGACAAACGCACCGCCCGCTCGATCACTGTTGTAGTGTATTGCCCCCGCCACAAGCTCTTTACCTGTGCCGGTTTCTCCTGTCAGCAGGATTGTAGAGCTGCTTCTTGCGACTTTTCCGACAATTTTAAATACCTTTTTGATCTCAGGGCTCTCACCTATGAAGTTCTCTGTTTTATAGATGATGTTTCGTTCTCCACGCAGGTTGGCTGCCTCCTGCCGGAGCCTTCTCAGGTTCATTGCCTTGTTCACCTTTACTTCAAGCTCAGAAAGGCTGCAGGGCCTCTGAATGAAATCATAGGCCCCATCGTCAATTGCCTCGATTGCCTCACTATCCTTTTCTTTTACAGAGGTTATTACAACAATTGTGTTTCTGTTAATTTTTTTCATATGCGAGACAAAATCAAAAGGTTTTTGATCCTGAATGGAGGTATCAAAAATGACAACATCAAATATCCACTTTTCGAGCAGATCAATGGCTGTACTGTAGTTATCAGCAGTTTTTACTTCGTGATCGTTTTCATTATAAAAACGGGAGACACTTTCACTGAATTCACGGTCTCTGTTTATTAATAGGAATCTGGCCATAACGTAACCTTAATAAAAAAGAGAAGAAATTGCAATAAAGATGAATTGATAAATCCGATTTTATTACCGTATACCGTATTTAGAAAACGCAGTGGAGGTTGGTTTGCCTCTTTAACGGTTTATTTCATTGCGGGTAATCGTTTTTTTATCCCGGCGGGCTTATTTGTTCCGTCTCCACCTTGGATGTATAATTCCAAATCTCTGGATCTTGTAGTTAAGTACGCGCCCGGAAATTCCCAGGAGTTTGGCTGCGTCCTTCCGGATCCAGTCGCATATTTTCAGAGACTGCAGGATAAGGTTCTTCTCAAATTCTTCAAGCTTAATCCCACCGGCCGGTATCTTGATTGATTTATAATCCCATTTGTCAAGATCCAGGTTTAAAGGCAGGTGTAGGTCATCCTGTGATATTACTGTGCCGGCTGCCATTAAAACCGAACGCTCTATTGCATTTTCAAGCTCTCTGATGTTACCGGGCCATGAATATTCGGTAAGACGCTTTATGGCCAGAGGATGGAACTCCTGTGCCTTTCTGTTCAGGGCATTGGAGAACTTTTTCTGGAAGAAATAAGCGAGGAGTATAATATCCCCTTTGCGCTGCCTTAACGGGGGCAGATTAATTGTCACAACATTCAACCGGTAGAAAAG
>DAOVJS010000049.1 GCA_030673105.1 Spirochaetota bacterium | reverse complement strand
TCCTTATTTATTTCATCAAATATTTCATCAAACATTCTATACCTATTAAAATGTTTTTTTTCAACTGCACCTACAACTTCTTCGCATTTTCATCGCGACTAACGACCAAGCTCACCTGCCGCTATGGAGCACTAGCGGAATAGCGGTCAGGTGCAGTGCTTTATTAGGCGGCGGTTTTATGCCAGCACGATTGGCAAAGTCCGTCGTATCCGTTGAATGACAATCTCCGGTTCGTTATGGCAAAGGCAGCGCAGCCACGGCCATAATAATCGTGACCACAGCTATCAAGCCCCAAAGGATTAGGACTACATTGTAAAGTTTAACGGTTTCCGGCTTTCCAATACTAATTCCGCGTCGCTGCATCGCCAGGCGAACTACAATCATTCGTCCAGCAAAATATAGGTACATACCGCCGCCGACTAAGCCAAAGTAAGCCCACAATGGACTGTTCAATATGAGTAGTATGCCAGCCACCGGCAACGTCCAGAGGATCAGTGCATCCCAAATAGCCTCCCCTCGTCCGTCCACGAAAAACGTTGGATCTACGTCGGATTCAGGCTCGGTCACCCCTAAACGGGCTGCAAGTTTTGGCGAAAAGGCATTAATAACTTGTGCCATCCAGCAAACGATCAGGGTAAAAATGATAAGAATCACGCCCCAGATCAAATTCATTTTATACCTCCGTATAAGAATTCACAAAAAGTAAATGGTGTTAAAGTAAACAACTGTCCACGCAATGTATGCCATCCCTACAAGAATCCCGAAGGGAAATGTTATGAACCAATTCAGGTTGATTTTCGGTTTCTCGAACCGCAGGCTGGTCGCCGTGGTCATAATATTAGCCCAAACGAACCAGAAACTTACTAAAGATAGAAGGTAGTACCCCCAGCGAGGACTGACGAATACAAGAACAATGCCTGCGATACTTACAGGACAGGTCAGAAATACATCAGCGAAAGCGATACCATAATGGGTCTTCTGCTCGTGCCAGTTATCTGACGACCCATCCGGATTTTTCATGGCTTTGCCCTTGAGTATCATAAACTGCCAACCCCCAACGAGGATGGTATACAGACCAATCAAAGCCATTAGCACATAAAGGCAGATCTGTGATAGAAGGGATAACTCTTGCATTTTTGCTCTCCTTGTGTAGTTGTTGTTTTGCTCAATGGCGATTTCGCCGCCTAAAGTTTGAACTCAGCGGCGCGGCTTGTCCGCGTCCGCTGAAGCGTCGTTAGGCGAAATGGTGGACGATATCATCCCGCTTATCCTTGAGTCTCAAGAAACAACTTCATGGAACCGTTGTTATGAACGACCTCTTATCCCTCTTGCAGATAATCTGAGTTACATTGCGGCCCGACATAACCGCCGTAGGCACGCTACCGCCCGGCTCAACCCATTGCCCAGCCATATAGAAGTTCTTGAGTCCCGGCAGAGTCTTGCTCATACGCATCATCAAAGTCTTTGTTGAAATTAGCCAGCCCAAAAAGGTACCCTGCCAGTTGCCAGTGTAGCGCTCGAAGGTCATGGGTGTCGCCACATCGCGCATCTCCACCTGGGCGGCAAACCCCGGGAAACGTCGGTCGAGCAAAGCAACCACCTGGTCGGCGATCTGCTCCTTCTCCGCTTTATAGCGCTCAGGGTCTTGCTTTAACTTTTTCCAGTACTCATAATCAGAAGCGAACATAACTTTCACCACTGTCTTGCCCGCCGGTGCCAGGCTGGGATCGAAGTTGTACATCTGTACACCCAGTCGCTTCCGTTCCTGCCCACCAATAGTAACCGGCTCATCGAGGGGGTAGTCTATCCCTGTCACGGTATGCGGCATCTCCTCGAACGAGCGGGCTACGCCCAGGGCTATGTAGATTACGGGAAGAGTGACAGGAAGTTTATCATAGTAGCCCTGGATTTTATCGTTGATATACTTCCCATCCATCATGTCAAATATGGTGGTGTGACCATCGGCGGCGGAGATAACGATGTCGCTGCGGTGCTCACTGCCGTCAGCCAGCCGCACGCCAACCGCCCGGTCATTTTCCACCAGGATTTTAACGACCCGTGACTTGTAGTGCATCTCGCCTCCTAAGGCAAGGTAACGCCGCTCGATAGCTCGGGCAAACTCCAGGGAGCCACCTACCGGATAGCCGGCTGTTTTTTGGTCCATCCAAGCAAGAGTCACAAGCATAGCTAACATGGGGAAGTTAGAGCGATTTTGGAGATTTACGATAAGAGCAAAAGCCTGGCGCAGGAATGGATTCTTAAAGCGTCGGGCAAAGTCCTGGATTGTAATTTTGCCCCATTTTCTCATAAACATTAAGTAGGGAAGCATCTTAAAAATCATCTTAAGTCCGTCAATTGGGCTAAATATCTCGGGCGCTTTTTCAACAGGCATGGGAAAGTGAATCATAGTACGAATCCCTTTGGCAAACTCTTCGATGACATCCTTATCCTCCGGGGCAAGCTCTTTCATATGCCGCTCCAGGCGGTTTATGTCGGTGTAGACGATGAAGACCTTGCCTTCCTTTCCTTCAATCCGAGCGTATTCTTCGTGGTCAATCATAGTCCGCCCCTGCACCGCGCCCACTTCTTCCCAAAGACGGTAGAAACTATTTCTCGGACTGGAACCCGTCAACCAGTGCATACATCCGTCAATTGTATAGCCCCTGCGTTTCCATGAAGTACAACAACCGCCAGGTTTGGTGTCCATTTCGATGATCCGGGTCTTGTATCCGTTCATCTGGCCATAGCACCCGGCGGATAGGCCGGCTATCCCGGCCCCAATGATAATTATTGACTTTTGCATCGCTTTCAATCCTTCAAAAGTGCAGGTATATTGAAACAAAAACTGCAATTTCGTTGCTTATACAAGTGCAATAGAGTGTGCAGGAGAGATTCATGAATAAACAAAAACCTGAATTATTGGATCAACTTAGTGGAGTTATGTATCAGAAGCATCATCAAGCCATTGCCTTATTCAATCTTTTTAACAAAGATAGAAAAATTTCTTTTGATGATGAGTTTAAAGCACCGGGCTTAACAACTATCTCCTGAGATTGCGCAACTAATACCGCTAATATCGCATCTTCCTGAAAAGCCGGATTACCTTTGTAAATACCTCAAGCAGATAAACTTTCAGAAGGGTCTCAGGTATCCAATTACTTCTATTATACCGCGTTATCACGACCATAAATTCTTCATAACTGATATCTATTTTATTATAAAAAGTGCTATCCCTCACCCTGATAAGAAGGTCCCCAAAAAATACCTCCTTGATCGCATTGTCAAGAAGAACACATCCATTATAGTAGTGCTTGTGTGCATTATTCTCAAAAGATGTTCCCGACGGGATATAGTACTTTTCAATCAGCATATTCATTAGAAAAGCCCTTGTAAAATCTATAAATACCTCCAGGTTTTTCTGCTCCCTGTCATTCTCTGCCGATGATTTCAACACTTCAAGATTTACAATACCCTTCTTCATATCTGTCAGTGAATCTCTGTACCGTATTTTCCGTACACCTTCTTTTCTTAGATGCACATTTTCCAGTCCGTACTGATAATACTTGAATATACCCTGCAGCACCCTGTTGATAGCCTGATTGAACATCGATATAAAATTTACCTCACTGGATTGCTCTCTGACTTTCTCAGTGATCGCGGCCAATGAAGTTAAATACTCGAGAGCGAGCTCATAGGCAAGGTTCAGTTCCGTCATCATTTTATGCGCCCAGGCCTCATTTTCACGATTAAAATCCGGATGGTACTTCTTTGCAAGCTTCCGGAAAGCAGTGTTAAGTTCTGTTATTGACGAAGACCCGTTTAATCCAAGAATTGTAAGCGCTTTTTCTTTTTCCATATATTAATTATGGGTTTTATTTATCATAATGTCAAATAAAATTGATAAATATAAAATGTTCACCTAACGGCAGGACAGGATCATGATCGGCCAAAAACCGGTAATTACCTACGCATCATTTACTATTTTGAAGCCTACGGGACATAATTTTTCATATATCTTTTACGACACTGAAGACCTTATTGATGTTATTGGTTGCGGCTGGAGGCCGCGCTATGGTCTATTCATAGTCAGCATACGAAGGGTGCCCTTCAATTCGTTTATCTGCTTTTTCTGGGTACTGATAATTGAAAGCAGATCTCCGATATTAATTTCATCTTCAGATTTACTTAAGCTTGTGATTTCCTCATAGTCATTTTTCGCTTCAATCTGGGTTAATTCGAAGGTATCCTTGTAATAATTGAGGTCCAGGGGCATATCCGGGAACCTGCCGGATTGTACGATCTTTAATGCAATTCTCTCAATATCTTTTGCCGCGATTGATTCTCCTTCACGGACTGTGAAAGGCTGATGATTTGAGAGGGATTTTGTTACAGCATCGTCAGAATATATTAAACCCATACATTCTACATCCAGAACAAGACTGCTCTGAATAAGGTCCCTCAGCTTTTCGATTACCAGGAGATCATCAGGTGATTCAGCCATGTTGATGATGAGTTTCGGCTTTAAAATTGACATATACTTCTTTGCTTTTTTTCCATTTTCAAGATCTATCGCCCTTAATTTTTTAACTACCTCGGCGATTGTGACAAAGGAACCGGGTTTCCTTTCCTTTATTACCTTTCTCAGATACTTTGAGATTTCTTCATGCTTATTAAATGCCCGTATCAGAAAACGGAATGCAAGATTCTTTAAAAATCCATACGCATTTAACACGGAGGTTGTCTGAGCGGTAGTTACAAGAAATCCTGAATTTGATATAAGAAAAAAATCAATCGCGTTAAAATTACTCCCCGACCCGAGATCAAGTAAAATATAATCAGCTTCCAGCTTTAAAATATTTCTCAGTAGCCTCTTTTTCTGTGAAAACTGTATGTTGGCAAGCCCGGATACCAGTACATCACCGGCTATGAATCTCAAATTTTTATAGGGAGTGGGCTGTATAAGATCCTGAAACATAACTTCTCTGCTCGAAAGAAAATTACCTATCCCCATACCTGTGTTTTTCATTCCAAGGCAGGTGTGAAGATTTGAACCACCCAGATCAAGATCTATAACAATAGTATCTTTACCATTTCTCGCGAGCTCCGTAGCCAGGTTTGCCGCTATTAAAGTTTTGCCCACGCCCCCCTTACCACCCGCAATAGGGATTATTTTTCGCTTTACATTCTCATTTATCACCATTGAGGTATTCCCTTCCTATTATTTTGATATTATAAACTCAATCATATAGTATTATCAAGCTGTTTTTACCGGAATAAGACAACCGAAGGCTGTGGAACTTATGGTTAATTAAATTTATATGAGAAAATTAATTTGACATCTGTGAAATTTAGTTTAATATCCATTTAATACACATATATTATGGTTTTATCCATTCTAATTAAAAGGTAAAGAGGAAGAGATGAAATCTGTCTGGGTAACAGGGAAAAGGAAGATTGAAGTAAAAGAAATTCAACTTTCAGAGCCGGAGTATGATGAAGTTATTGTTAAAATTATGGTATGCGGAATATGCGGCACGGATCTTCACTTTTATAACGATTATCCCGAAAAAAAGAACACACCCCTGGGCCATGAGGTTTCGGGTTACATACAAAAAACCGGGAAAGGCGTAACCGGATTTAAAACCGGCGATGCTGTAATAGTACAGAACCATGTCCCATGCAGGAAATGTGATTCCTGTCTGAACGGGAGATATTCGCTTTGTACAGATATTCAAACCTACATGAACGCTTCTTCAGGAATGGCTGAATTTTTAAAAGTGAGGAAAGAAATGGTCATTCCATTTAAAAATCTTAATTATGTGGAAGCTGCTATAGCTGAACCGGTGACCGTTGCTCTTGATATCTGCCGCGAAGCCCAATTAAATGCATTTCAAAGTATATGCATATCCGGCCCGGGGATAATCGGGCTCTCATGTGTGAAGATCGCAAAGCTGTGCGGGGTGAGTAAAATAGCTGTTTTAGGAAGAGACTTTAAATCCGCCCGGGGTAAAAAAAGAATTGAAGCAGCCAGAAACATGGGTGCCCATGCAGCCTTCGATACTTATAATCCCGAATGGAAGGAGAACGTAAAAAAAGAATTTCCGGATGGAATTGAGAGGATAATCATTACATCACCGCCGTCTTCTATTCCCGATACATTTGACATAGCCTCCTTTGGTGCAGTTATTGTCTTTAATGGAATAAGCTACAGAGAAGAAAAAATAACTTTTAACGCAAACTCTTTTCACTTTAAAAAATTAAAGCTAATCGCATCGCATGCAATTCCCAACTGGGGGTTTCCAACCGCTTTTAAGATGCTGGAAGAAAAAACAATAAATCATAAAACACTGGTCACACACACCTTTCCATTTGACAAAATAGAGGAGGCTTTCAGGACTGCCACAAGCAGGGAAAAAGGCGTCATAAAAGCAGTTGTGACCTTTTAGAAGAAATATAGCCTTACAGTGTGGCTCAGAAAAATATTTACAATGATCTTGAAAAATAGAGGAGGACAAATGGATTTTAAATTAAAAGTAAGCCCTTCGCTTCTTGCCGCGGATTACGGCTGTCTGGCCGAAGCCGCAATGCTCGCTGAATCCGGAGGAGCCGATTCACTCCACATCGATTTCATGGACGGCCATTACGTCCCAAACATCAGTTTCGGTTTGGAATTAATACCAGCACTAAAAAAAAAGGTGGGTATCCCGCTTGTTTCTCATCTGATGATTTCCAATCCTGTGGCAAGGCTGGACGATTTTATCAAAACCCGGACGGACTATATAATTATTCAGGAAGACACTGTAAAGGATATGGTTGGAATGTTTGATAAAATCAGGGGCGAAGGCATAAAACCCGGTTTTGCCGTTAATCCGGACAGGCCGCTAAAAAAACTCTATAAAGAGTTATTTCACATAGATTATCTTCTTATTCTGGGGGTATTCCCGGGATTCGGCGGCCAGACTTTTATAGAAGACACTCTGAGAAAGATGGAAGAGGCTTACAATTTCAGATTAAAAAACAACCTCACCTTTGACATAGCTGTTGATGGGGGTGTGAACAGGCAAACGGCAGAAATAATCGTAAAAACCGGCGCCAATGTACTGGTCGCAGGCACAGCGATCTTCGCGGCAGATGACATGAAAAAGGCAATTACAGATTTTCATTCGCTGGGATAAAACCTGCTCTTAAAACTCTTCGATTGTGTTTACTTACCCATTTTTTTGCGGGTATTAATCTATTTTCAGCATCAGGTAATATTAATTGGAGTCACAGCAATATATTCACCGATTCTACCGGGAATGGACAAGCGCCCGGGATCTAAAAGTTATCAGGATCCGCTGTTCCGAAACAGATTTACTGGTGTATTCAAACCTTAATATCTATGACAGGGCCCTCTCAGCCACCCTTAAATTCAGGAAACAGATAGAGGAGACAATAAAAAAGCACCCATCTTTTTTAAAAACGCTTGTTCCAATCAAACTCAGGTCCCGGTATAAAATTATTAATACGATGATACAGAAATCTACTTTGGCAGGTGTCGGTCCAATGGCCGGTGTTGCCGGCGCAATTGCCGAATTCGTAGGCCTGGATCTGCTTCCCTACACCGACGAGCTCATTATTGAAAACGGGGGGGATATTTTTATCAGGAGCAATAAAGACAGAACAATACTCATCTACGCGGGTGAGGGCTCTCCCTTTAAAGATAAGATCAAAATATGTCTGCGGGGGGGAGATAGACCTTTCGGCGTTTGCACATCATCCGGCAAGGTCGGCCATTCTATCAGCCATGGTAATACCGACGCGACAGTGATCATTGCCCGATCCGCTGTAACCGCTGATGTATTTGCCACGGCAGTCGGAAATATTGTAAAAAATGAAGATAACATAGAAGAAGCCCTGGAATTCGGCCGGACATGCAGCGAACTTCGATGCGGATTGATACTTATTGGTAAAAAAATGGCCGCATGGGGTGATATTGAGCTTGTATAAAACAAGTTTAGCTAGTAGAGAACTTCTGTCCTATCAGAGCTTTTTTTTAGAACAGTTATCCGATTGTTGAAACTGTTACCCAGTACTAAATAATATCTGTCCCCCCTTTCCTCAATGACAATCTCAAAGGAAAAGAGCATTCCGTTCGGAGTAAAGGGTATAACAGCCTTTCCCTCAATTACCTCATTTCCGGGTATTATCTTAACACTTTTAAGCACAAGGTTATCAGGAAAGGAAACAGGCACAAGATACCGGTCCCTCACCTCCCCTGTCTCATTACCCTCTTCCGATACGGTAAAAAAATACCGCCTTTCTTCCAGGTCCAGGGTGAAGAGATAAACCTTTTTCCCAAGAATTGCCCTGTCACTCAGGTAAGTCAGAGTATTCTGCATTCTCAAAACAAAATTTCTTGTTTTCTGCGGGTTGATAGAGGATACAAAACGCGGGGTGACAATAAAAAAAACGATCGATATTATTGAAAGAACTATGAGAAGTTCAAGCAGTGTGTAAGCTTTAAGGAAAAAATGTTTCATCTATGGCGTTTATTTCCTCTTCTAGCCGTAATCCTCGATTCACGAAACTTACATTGTTTCCTCACCAACTGCCCCGCCTATACCTGAAGCTACTCCCAGTTTGTAATGTCAGCGTCATAACCTTCTCCCCCCTCTTCCCCGTCTTTTCCCAGAGAATACAGGTCGAAGTCTGTATTTCTTATTCCCGGTGAAATATAAACATAGGGAGTTCCCCAGGGGTCGCCGGGTAATCTTCCCTTGACAAGATACCCGCCTTCCCGCCAGTTTGAGAAACTGTCACCGGTTTCAGGCTTCTCCACAAGAGCTCTAAGCCCCTGGTCAGTTGTCGGATACATCCCGGTGTCCAGGTAATATAACTCGAGCGCCTGCTCCAGATTTGCTATTTCAACCTTTACTTTTGTTACCCTCGCATCTTCAGGCCTTTTTGAGATTTTGGGTACAATAAAAGCTGCCAGTATCCCGAGGATCACAATGACCACCATAAGCTCCAGCAGGGTAAAGGCCTCAAATAACCTGGAATTCCTTTCAGCATTATTTGGTTCGCTTTTCTCGGTACACCTCTCTGAAAGATAAATCATATTAAACTCCATTCCTGGAATACAGATTACTTTCTAAAAGTATCATCATTTCTGATAAAAAACAACTCGAAGTTCATAGCAGCATTCACGACCTGTTTTGAAAAAATCTTTGTATCTGCGAATAAGTGATAACAAATCCTTGAAACACCTGGCAAAACTAGTTCGAATTGAATTGAAATATTCTTCATCATCATATAAATTCAGGCTATCCCTTAACAAATAAAATTGCTTTTTAAACATAATAGGTAAAGCGAAATGCATGTATAATATACAGCATCAAATTTATAATCTGTATATATGAGGTTGTGAGACAACCTCAATTATAGTCTCAATCAGTAAAAAATTCATCCTGTGTTTCAGGATAAAAATGCTTTTTTTATGAGGAAGATTAAAGACTACTATTTCAAGAAGGCAAAACAGGATAAGTATCCGGCCCGTTCAGTTTATAAACTGGAAGAGATTGACAATAAGTGCCGGCTTATAAAAAAAGACATAAAAATACTTGACATCGGCTGCTCGCCAGGCTCCTGGAGCCAGTTTATGCTTAAAAAAATCGGCAGAGGGAGCATACTGGGGATTGATATTAACAACAGCATCCGGATAGAAGATACACGCTTCACTTTTATGCCGGGAAACATATTCGATATCGAATCAGCCCGCATACAAAAATATATACAAGCGTTTGATCTAATAACAAGCGATGCCGCACCGAATACAACAGGGGACAGTTTTATCGACAGCCAGAAATCCCTGAACATTGTTAAAAGGGTTTTTCAAATTGCGCGGGACACGTTAAAACCAGGCGGTTCTGTGGTAGCAAAAGTTTTTCAGGGGGAGGATCTCAAGGCTTTTGTTGACGGATTAAAAGAAGATTTTTCCAGAGTTATCCTGTTCAAACCAAAAAGCTCGAGAAAAGAAAGCCGGGAAATATTTTTGATTGCAATAACCAGGAGGGGTGAACGGTGATAACAAATATAAGAGCGATTACAGCGTCCTCATTCTTATCGATGTTTTTTCTTGGAGTTGGTGCCGCGATAATCGGGGCGGCTGCACGGAATATCGGGCTCACCGCTTACCAGATTGGATTGATGATGTCAATACAGAACCTGGGTTTCATGCTTGCCGTAATGATAACAGGCGCGCTCTCCGACACATTCGAGAAGCCAAAACTATTATTCGCGGGCAGTCTTGTGCTTGCAGTATCTTTTTTTACTTTCTACCTGAACGGCTCTTTCATGTCAAACCTTTTCATAATGTTCTTTATCGGTATTGGCCTTGGCTCCTATGAAGGGGTAACCGACGTGATGCTTATGGACATACATAAAGAAAAAGAAAGCCTGTACATAAACATCAATCATTTCTTTGTAACCTTTGGGGCCCTCATGATTACCCTCTATCTCCTCTTCCTCCAGATGAACTGGCGAAAGTCGATTACTCAATCGGCAATTGTCGTTTTTCTCATTGCCGTATTTTTTCTACTGGCAAGGCTCAGGATTGAAAAAAAAGGAGTTGAAAAATTATCGGCAAGACTCAGGTTTTTAAGAGGGCAGAAGACTGTTGGTATGCTTTTCATCGCGACTATATGCACAGTTGGACTGGAAATGGGTTCAGTGGGGATTTTGACCACCTTCCTCATGGAATTAAGAAGCTTTAATCAGGTTACATCAAAGATCGGACTGATAATTTTTCTCTCAGGTATTGCGACAGGCAGAATTCTGGTCGGCACATTAACAAAAAAACAGCAGATTTTTAACAACATTATGCTGCTCTTCGGCATGTCAACTATTTTATTCAGCTGTGTTTATTTTATTAATGCCGGTATTATCACATATATTCTCATATACCTGGCAGGCATCACGGTTTCATCACTACTTCCGCTCATCATCACCCTTGCGGGTCTTACATATATAGAAATGTCCGGAACAGTAATCGGGATCATTAAATTAGCCCTGCCTGTAGGCGGAATACTCATTCCCTTTATGCTTTCTCTGTTGTCAAAGTATGTTTCACTTCAAATCGCACTTCTATTATTTCCAATCATTGCCGGTCTGAGTTTTATTATACTTTTTATGAACAGGAAAGAATTTCGATCCAAAATCCTGTAAGATATTAATAGAAAAGTCCACGCCTGTTAGGACGTCCTGTATAATATCTCAATAAAGAAACATTTGACTACATTCTATAATGCTTTTATATTTCGGTTTTAATTTGATAATATTACTCTTATAAAAATATTCCTTCACAGGGAGCATTCGATGAAAAATTATACAATGGTTGTACTGGTAAAACAGGTTCCGGATACGAAAAACATTACCGGTGAAGCAATGAAAGAAGACGGAACTGTCAACAGAGGGGTTCTTCCTGCGATCTTTAATCCCGAGGATCTCAACGCCCTGGAAATGGCTCTGCAGGTCAAAGAGCAATTCGGGGGAACGGTAAGTGTAATAACAATGGGCCCTCCCGCCGCAGTTGAGGTTTTGAAAGAAGCGTTCTACAGGGGCGCTGACAATGTATACCTCTTAAGTGACAGAAAGTTTGCGGGTTCAGATACGCTCGCTACTTCTTTTGCATTAAAGCAGGCTATAATTACAAAAATTCCGGACTTTGATATTGTGTTCTGCGGGCGCCAGGCAATCGACGGTGATACAGCACAGGTTGGACCGCAGACTGCGGAGAAACTTGATGTACCTCAGCTCACGTATGTTGTAAAAATTGAATCCCTGGAAGATAAAAAAATAAAGGTAAAAAAGCTGATTGATAACGGCTCTGAAGTGGTTGAGGCTGATCTCCCCGCGCTGCTTACGGTGACAGACACGGCGAATGAACCGAGGCCCTATATCGTAAAGAAGCTTCTGAAATACCGGAAGGCTGCAAGTGAATTCGATCTTAAAAAGCTTCTACCCGGGTACTCTCAATTTAAAAATACAAAAGATCTCAAAGAACACCTCATAAGCAGAGGACTATATGTCGAAGCCTGGAACAGTACAGACATTGACGCGAATTTTGAGGATGTGGGGTTTGCCGGCTCACCAACTATGGTTAAAAAGATAGAAAGCATTTCGCTTACAGGCAAGGGGTTCAAAAAAATTGAGCCTACAGATGAAGGAATCAAGGACTTTGTTGCCGAACTTATCGAAGATCATACATGGTAATTCAATCCAGTCAAAGTGAGGAGAGATTTCATGGCGAAATATGGAGAGGTATGGGTTTACGCTGAACAGGAATGGGAAACACTGCAGGAAATCGGAATCGAGCTTCTTTCAAAAGGCAGAGAACTGGCTGGAGCACTCGGTGTAAATCTTTCTTCTGTTCTTATTGGCTATAATGTAAAGAGGCATGCAGACCCTCTATTCCAACACAGCGCTGATAAGGTATATGTGTGCGACAGCCCGGCACTTGAACACTACGATACAGTAAAATACGCCAAAGCCCTGTCGGATTTAATCAAAGAGTACAAACCGGAGGTTGTTCTGTTCGGGGCTTCTACACGCGGCAGAGACCTCGCTCCAAGGATAGCTTCAACACTTAAAGTAGGCCTTACAGCGGACTGTACAGACCTGCAGATAGGAGATTTCAAGAAGCCGGGCGGGGAAGAGTATAAAAACCTCCTCTACCAGATAAGGCCGGCATTCGGCGGTAATATTATCGCCACAATTGTAAATCCCAACACAAGGCCCCAGATGGCTACAGTCAGAGAAGGGGTGATGCCTGTACCTCCTGTACAGCCCGGCAGGACAGGAGAAATTATCGTAAAAAATCCTGAATTAAAAAATCTTAAAAATATCACACACATCCTGAAAAAAGAAAAAACAGAAAAAAAAGTCAACCTCAAAGCCGCCCAGATCATTGTT
>DAOVJS010000172.1 GCA_030673105.1 Spirochaetota bacterium | reverse complement strand
TCAAAGCCTCCCTGGCCATTTCGGTAAATCTGTTTATATCCATTGCTGCTCCCTCTGTTACATAATCTAATAATAGAAATGCAATATTCGTACCAGAAAAATGTGAATATACATAATTCTAATTGTCTACACCTCAAGTAATTATTTAATTGCAACTATCAGTACGTAATGTTTCTGTTTATATTGCGGCATTATGACTCAATTTCACTGTATTATAATGATAATAATAATCTTTCGAATATTGTTATTATTAAAAGAACCAATATTTGTTATATTATCATCAAACAATGGACTATCTAAGATTTTTTATCTACCCAATAGTCGGCTCACTTCTTGGATTTATTACAAACTTCATTGCTATTAAACTTCTTTTCCGCCCTAAAAAAAAGAGACTCGGGATCCAGGGACTGCTCCCGAAACGACAGTCTGAATTAGCCGAACGTGCCGGCAGCATTGTAAACGAATATCTTGTAAACAGCGAGGAAATAAGAAGGAAAATTGACAGGGACAAACTGCACCAATCAATTGAAAAATTCCTTGAAAAAAATAAAGTAAAATTATGGGATATACCTATTCTGAAAAGCACTATAAAAACCATTATATCTTCACTGTTTCTTGACAGGGACGGATATTTCAACAGGAACATAATTGAAGCCATCATAGATGAAGGTATGGTTTCGCGAATAGTTGAGCAGAAGATAAATGAATTCGATATTACCGCTCTTGAAGCCCTTATTAAAAAGGCATCGGGCCCTGAGATTAACTTTATCATCTTTTCAGGTGCCGCTTTAGGGTTTATAATCGGGCTGGCCGAAGCATTCATAATATTCTGAAAAAAAATCTATTGAAAAAACATAGAAAACATTATAGTATAGCAGAAAAACTCGAGATAGAACGTTGAATAATGAAATCCTCTCTATGAAAGGTATTATAAAAGTCTTTCCCGGTGTGGTGGCCAATGACCGCATCGATTTTTCTCTCCGGAAAGGCGAAATTCATACCCTGCTCGGGGAAAATGGGGCCGGTAAAACAACTCTGATGAACATCCTCTACGGTCTCTACACCCCTGATGAGGGCGAAATAAAGATAGACGGCAGAGAAGTACAGATTAAAACCCCTTCCGACGCCCTTTCTCACGGTATCGGAATGGTCCACCAGCACTTTATGCTAATCCCTATCATGAGCGTTGCAGAAAACATTATTCTCGGCAAGGAAACGAAAAAAAACGGGCTGCTTGACAGGAAAAAAGCAAAAAATAAAATACAGACACTTTCGCAGCAATACAAACTTGATCTGAATCCGGATGATCTTATAAAGGACCTTCCTATCGGGACACAGCAGAGAGTAGAAATCATTAAAGCCCTTTACCGCGAAGCAAACATTTTAATCCTGGATGAGCCCACTTCTGTGCTTACCCCGCAGGAGAGCAAAGAGCTTTTCACCATCCTGAGGTCACTTAAAAATGAGGGTAAATCGATTATTTTCATCAGCCACAAGTTAAAAGAGGTACTTGAGATATCAGACAGGATAACGGTTTTGAGAAACGGGAAAGTTATCGGAAGTGTGGAGCCGGGCGGCACCAATGAGCAGCAGCTTGCCAGCATGATGGTGGGAAGGGAGGTTATACTTAAAGTTGAGAAAAAAAAGATGGACATGGGGGCTCCGGTCCTCGTGGTGAATGACCTGGACGTAAATGACCAGAGGGGGGTTAAAGCGGTAAACAGCATCAGCTTTACCGTCCATGAAGGTGAAATTTTCGGAATCGCGGGTGTCCAGGGAAACGGGCAGACAGAATTAATCCAGGCGCTGACAGGCCTTTTACCCTTTCAAAACGGCGAGGTGACAATACAGAACAGGAAGCTGCCGGGTGAAAATCCGAGAAAGGTTACTCTGCTCGGGACAGCCCATATACCGGAGGACAGGCAAAAATACGGGCTTGTGCTTCCCTATCCAGTGAGAGATAACCTGATTCTTTGCTCCTATTACAGCAAGCCCTTCTCAAATCGACGTATACTTAACTTTCCATTCATTGCTGAAAAAACATCTCAGCTTTTAAATGAATATGATATAAAAGCCCCCGGCATCAATACTATTACCGACACACTTTCCGGAGGCAACCAGCAAAAAACTATTGTCGCGCGGGAACTCGCACGGGACATAAAGCTCCTTATAGCGTCACAGCCAACAAGAGGTCTTGATGTGGGGTCTATTGAATACATTCATAAAAAAATAATTGAAACCAGAGACGCCAGGTGCGGTGTTCTTCTGGTCTCTCCCGAGCTTGATGAAATCATGAGCCTCGCCGATACAATCGGCGTCATATTTAAAGGTCAGATAATAAAAATACTGAACGTTGAAGAGGCCACAAAAGAGAAACTGGGCTTATTAATGGCAGGAATACATCAATAAACGTGTAACTAACTAATTGAGGATGTCCAACAACCTCTAATTAGGCTGTCCCATACGACAGATTATACGTTTAATGCCTTATTTTAAACAGAATATTGTGTTCAAATGTTCATTATATATGTTAAGGGACAGCCGGAATTATGAAACCATTAAATTTAATACAAAGGGCGAGATACCAGGAATTCATTATTCCCCTTCTCTCCATAGCAACATCTCTCATCATTGGAGCGGTGATTATCTATGCTTCCGGGGCTGATGTTTACAAAGCCTACCGTGGATTGTGGCAGGGCGCATTCGGAAAGCCAAGGGCAATAGCCGAAACCTTTGTCATAACTACCCCGTACATACTGTCAGGCCTTGCTATGGCCTTCGGTTTTAAGTGCGGGCTGTTCAACATCGGGGTTGAGGGCCAGCTTTACGCGGGTGCGGTATCAGCAGCATTCATCGGTTACGCGGTAAGAGGGCTCCCCCACTTTATTCACCTCCCGCTGGCAATGCTGGCAGGAATAGCAGGCGGGGCTGTCTGGGGTGCAATTCCCGGGTACCTCAAGGCGAAAACAGGAGGGCACGAGGTCATTAACACAATAATGATGAACCACATTATGATCAAGCTGACCGATTATCTTGTGAAAAACCCGATGCTTGACACCGGTGCGAGTTTTCCAAGAACCCCGTATATCCAGGAGACAGCCTATCTGCCGAAATTAATTCCTGCATTCCGTCTCCACTGGGGCTTCATCATTGCAATCGCCGCCGTATTCTTGATCTATTTTATACTTTATAAAACCACTACAGGATTTGAAATAAGGACCGTAGGACTCAACCAGAACGCGGCCAGATACGCGGGAATGAACATTACAAAAAATTTCATCCTCGCCATGTCTGTTTCAGGAGGCCTTGCCGGGCTCGCGGGCGCGAACGAGGTGCTCGGCCTTAATTACAATCTTCCTGCCGCATTCATTTCCGGTTATGGTTTTGACGCCATCGCGATCGCCCTGCTTGCTAAAAGCAACCCTTTCGGGATCATACCATCTGCAATCCTGTGGGCGGCTCTCAGGAATGGCGCGGGACTCATGCAGATCCGGGCCGGTATTTCTATTGACCTGATTAATATTATTCAGGCATTTGTAATCATGTTTATCGCGGCACCAAACATCGTCCGCTGGATTTATAGAATTAAAACGGGTAAGGCAAAAACAGAAGTGGTGCTGACAAAAGGCTGGGGTAAATAGGTAAAACAGTAAATCGTTGCGGTAAACAGGTAAAACAGTGAATCCTTTGAAAATTGAACCCCCGGGAAACCTGGAATGAAGAAAGAGTACTACAGAACCATAATCTTCAGCGGCATTACGCTGCTTATTAACCTTCTCATTATTAGATTTTCCTTTAACTTTCCAAAAGATCAGGCGTTCTCACTCATAGGTTTCGGCGTGCTCGGAAAGCTCGACCTGTTCACAGGAAGGTCAATACGAATACTGGGATGCATCGGCCTGATAGGATCGATTATTCCGCTTATAAAAAAATTAAACAAATACATAAACCTGTCATTCTTCACCACGGCGTTTACCGGTATCTCAGCTGTTATTCTCTGGGCTGCGGTCGGCTCACTTTTTGATATCGTCGGGATTTTAGCCCTGAGTCTTAGACTTTCTACACCCATAGTACTCGGAGCCATGGCCGGAATGCTCTGCGAGAGAACAGGTGTCATCAATATTGCAATAGAAGGGATGATGCTTACCGCGGCCTGCATCGGGTTTACTGCAACCCTGTATCTTAACAATATCTGGATCGGCCTTTTTTGCGCAATACTTTCGGGAGGCTTAATGGCGCTTCTCCACGCGTTTCTTTCCGTTACCATGATAACCGACCAGATAATAAGCGGCACAGTAATAAATATACTCGCTGTCGGTTTAACCGGCTTTATCCGAAGAAGCTTCCTGGTCAATGCCAGGTTATCAAGAACAGCCATCCTTCCCATTATTGAAGTCCCGCTCCTCTCAAAAATCCCTATCCTGGGGACAATAATATTCACCAATCAGCCGATCGTTTTATTAATGATGGGGCTTGTGGTATTTATTTCAATAATGCTTTTTAAAACCCGATGGGGTTTAAGGACCAGGTCCATCGGTGAACACCCCGAAGCAGCCGATACTGTTGGGATAAATGTTTTCAAGATGAGATATCTCAACGTCATGCTGGGAGGATTTACTGCGGGGCTCGCCGGCGCGTGGTTTTCTCTTGAAACGACAGGAAGTTTTGATGATGTGATGACCAACGGGAAAGGCTTCATCGCGCTTGCTGCGATGATATTCGGAAAATGGCACCCGGTAGGCGCGTTCATCGGCGGGCTGATCTTCGGGTTTTCCGACGCCCTTCAGATAATATTTCAGATCAAGAACATTCCTATTCCACCACAGTTTCTCTGGATGCTCCCCTACGTCATTACCATGGTAGTGCTTGCCGGCGTCATAGGAAAATCAACTCCGCCAGCGGCTATCGGTGTACCCTACACGAAGCACTAAAGCCTTAATGTAAATTATCCCGTTTCTATTCTTCTTACAATGATAAGGAAAAATGTGACAGCCACAATTCAGGCTGTCCCTCAACAAATCAAATGGCGCTTTAGATACAGAAATCTGAATAATGTATAGCATCAAATGTCTAATATGTATGTATGGGACAGCCTAATAAGTTACCATGTAGTAATAAAAAAAGTCAGCCCTCCAACCAGGATTATGTTATAATCTTGGAAACTAAAAAATAAAGGAGGACTG
>DAOVJS010000044.1 GCA_030673105.1 Spirochaetota bacterium | reverse complement strand
TTGCTGGATTCTTCGGGGCTTCAAGTATCGAGAGGCTGGCGACAGAACCCGCGATAGAGAGGCAGACACGGAAGTTTAAGGGCCTTAAATTATAAAAATAACCGGACCGGCGGCCTGAATTTATCAATCCGTTCCTGACCAAATTGTTTCCGGCAGTGTCATTATCTGAACCACGGAACAATATCCAGCGTTATAATACTCCGTTGTCCCCCGGTAACACGCTTTATTAAACCTGCATAAGCCGAATAAAATAGGGCAAGAATGCCCAAATTGTGGTAAAATTGTCCATATAAAATCTTGATTATTGGGGGGATAAATAGTATGTAAAAAAATTAATACGTTAAATTAAACAATAGAACGAGTTAAAAATAGTAACTTCTTTAAAAGTTGTGGCATATTTATTGCTTATTTCTTTATGGAGGATATTTATGTTAAAAAGTATGTGTTTGAGAAACAAAATTATGATATCTATCGGGCTTCTATTAATTATTAATTCATGTTCCATAATTCTACTTTTAAACAGGTTTGAAAATAAAATTTACAGAACGGTATCGAACAACCCGCGGCCATTATCCTATAACTATTATCTCGGCATGGTATTGGTAGGTAATATCCAGAACAGTTTCTTAATGAACATGGATTATCCCATTATCGGGAATAATAGTAATGTACACGATCTGATTTTTATAGTGCGAAAATTGAGAATACAGATTTTAAGTATACTGGGGGTAACTGTAATCCTCGGAGTCTTTCTGTCCATTCTTCTTTCCAGGAGTATATCAAAGCCGATTATGCAGCTTGCGCGGGATTCGAAAAGGGTTGTAGATGGAAAGCTCAGTAAAAGTATAGATCTGCCTCAATGTCCCGAACTGCGGGTACTTATTGATTCATATAAAAAGATGCGGGAGGGACTACTGGAATATGAAGAGGAAAAGAGTCGCCTTAAAAGTGTGGAGATTACTAAAAATCTTGCCGCGGGTATAGCGCACGAAATAAAGAATCCAATTAACACGGTCGGGTTGATTACCGATTATTTACAGACGAATTTAAGCCCTGATAGTTCTGAGAAAAGGTATGAGTTTTTCAAATTAACTGAAAATATGAGGAATGAACTTAAAAGAATTAACCGGATCGTTGAAGGGTTTTTAAGACTCACAAGACCTGATGTCTACAATTTTAAAAAAGAAAATATAAACTCAATAATAAATTACAGTGTATCAACACTTGAGCCAGAGGTAATAAAACACGGAATAAAAGTCCATTTAAAACTTACACCCCGTCTGCCTTATATTAAAGCGGATAGAGACAGGCTTAACCAGGTATTTTCTAATTTGCTACTCAATGCGGTAGAGGCCCTGCCAAGGGGGGGGGATATTTCGATTTCTTCCGGATCAACGGGCGATAAAATAGAAATAGAAGTGATGGACAACGGGATTGGAATTCCCAGTGAGAATTTGAATAAAATTTTTAACACATATTACTCAACTAAAGAACAGGGTTTTGGGCTCGGTTTATCATTAATACACAATATTATATATAAGCATGGGGGGAAAATTGCTGTAAGCAGTGAAAGGGGTAAAGGTACTAAGTTTACAATTCTATTACCTGTGAGTTCTCAGTATGAATAAGAGGATCCTGGTAGTAGATGATGAAGAGATACAGGCTGATATTATAAGCAATATACTTGAAAAAGAGAATTATTTTGTAAAAAAGGCTTATTCAGCGGAAGAAGCAATGAAGGTTCTTTCAAAGAATGACTTCCACGTACTCCTTGTTGATTTAATGATGCCGGGAATTGGTGGAATGGGTTTGTTAAAGTCGGTAAAAGAAAAAGGATTGGAGTCCAGTTTTATTATCATGACTGCGTACGGTACTATTGAGTCAGCCGTTGAGGCAATGAAAGAGGGGGCTTTTGATTACATTACAAAACCTTTCAGCAAGGATGAACTTCTAATAAACATTGAGAAGGCGGTGAAGGCTTATAATTTATATGAGCAGAATATTCATTTGAGGGAAGAACTGAAATCCATCTATGAAGAGAGGAAAATTATCGGCTCCAGCAAAGAGACTAAAAAGGTAAATGAACTCATAGAAAAAGTATCGGCAAATGAATCTGTGAATGTGCTTATTACAGGAGAAAGCGGAACAGGTAAGGAGCTTGTTGCAAGGGAGATTCATACTCGCAGTGGGAGAGCTGATATGCCTTTTGTTCCGGTCAATTGTTCCGCAATTCCGGAAACACTCATGGAGAGTGAGCTTTTCGGCTATGAAAAAGGGGCATTTACCGGGGCTGTCGCAAAAAGAGAGGGTAAATTCAAGAGGGCGAATGGCGGAACAATTTTTTTAGATGAAATTGCTGACATGGCCATGAGTATGCAGGTTAAATTGCTTCGTGTAATTCAGGATAAAGAAGTTGTTTCTGTTGGAGGAGATGAGCCAATCAAGGTTGATATTCGGATAATCTCTGCGACTAATAGAAACATCGAAGCTATGGTTGAAAAGGGGAATTTCCGGGATGATCTGTATTATAGATTAAATGTTGTTCCAATACATATCCCTCCCCTCAGGAAGAGGAGGGATGACATAACCGTTCTTGTTGATTATATAATTGAAAAACTGAATAAAAAATTAAAGAAAAATGTTTCAGGTTTGTCAGGATCTATAATGTCCAAATTAATGTCCTATAATTTTCCGGGAAATATCCGGGAACTTGAAAACATGCTTGAAAGAGCATATATACTGTCTGGAAACGATAGATTGAGAATTGAACATTTTCCGATATTAAGCTCTGTCAATAACGAGATTGAAGTCTTTTCTAAAGTAAAAACTTTGAAAGCAATATCGGGAGAAGCAAGAAAAAGGGCGGAAAAAAACGCGATTGACAGGGCGCTGATTGAGACAAACTGGAATAGAGTGAAAGCCGCTAAACTTCTGGAAGTAGATTACAAAACCCTCAGGAGAAAGATGAAGGAGCTCGACATTTATCCTCACTATAACGATGAAAGGAGCGAGTAATGGGAAAAGAAAACAGTTATAGAAATGTAGTTCAGATATATTTAAAACAGATAGAAAATATTAAGGTTTTAACGCGCAAGGAAGAAGAGCTTTGCGCAAAAAAGGCCGCCATAGGCAATCAAAAGGAAAAAGAAAGGCTTATAGTGTCTAACCTTAGATTTGTTGTAAGCATTGCTGTTAAGTATCAGAACCTGGGCCTTCCGCTGATGGATCTAATAAATGAGGGCAACATGGGTCTTATCAGAGCAGTTGGGAAATTTGATGTCAGTAAAGGTTTCAAATTTATCTCCTATGCCCGCTGGTGGATCCGTCATTTTATTCTGAAAGCTGTATTTGAACAGTCAACATCAATAAAGCTCCCTCTGAAATACGCGACACAGCTTTCAAAAAATGATAATATTAATGAAACCGAAACGGTGCAGAAGCTCAAACAGGTTTACAGGCCTGTATCCCTTGACCAGAGGTTGTCCGATGACAGCAATTCAGATACAATTCTGGATCTGGTTGACGGAACCGATTACGAACATCCTGATAAAGTTGTTATGGATAGAAGTTTAAAAGAAATAATTAATGATGTTTTGCTCAAACTGAAACCCATAGAGAGGGATGTGATAAGCAGGCACTTTGGATTGAATGGAAAGCAGCCCCTGACTCTAAAAGAAATCGGTGAAAAGTACAATCTAACAAAAGAAAGAATAAGACAGATCGAACATACGGCTCTTGATAAACTTAAATACCCGATGA
The DNA here is from genome assembly GCA_030673105.1 of Spirochaetota bacterium. Taxonomy (GTDB): domain Bacteria; phylum Spirochaetota; class B62-G9; order B62-G9; family DRHN01; genus DRHN01. The sequence continues at coordinate 10,094 of DAOVJS010000044.1, read as the reverse complement.
GAAAAAGAAAAGTACTGGATTTTGTAGATTAAATACTTTAAAAACACTTCAATTTCCATATTATTCTTCCAATACATCGATAATTTTATTAAATTAATTTCCAAACAGATGCGAGGTTTTTTTCCATTTGAGAATTAGTTACGATGGCTTTCGTGTAAGTCTCCAAAAACGGGTTTCAGCCGCTGTTTCTATAGCTAAAGGTAAGGGGGCGGTTTCTTCTGTATCAAAACAGGCATCTGAGCTTGGTATCAAGGTCCTTAAAGACGGCGGTAATGCTTTTGACGCAGCCTTCGCGGTGGCGTTTTCCCTTACAGTCTTTCATCCTCAAGCGGGTAATTTGGGAGGTGGAGGGTATGTTGTTTTTAAAGAAAAGAAAACAGGAAAACCCCGTGGTTTTAATTACAGAGAAAAGTCACCATCCGGAGCAAACAGGGAACACTACTTAAATGAAGATGGATCGGTTAACCCTGATGTCACTGCGTTTGGACCTAAGTCCGTTTGTGTGCCGGGTACAGTAAAGGCCTTTTACACACTTCAAAAAAATTATGGTGTTTTAAAAGCAGGGGACCTGCTTAGCCATATCTCCGGTCTTGCTAAAAAAGGTTTTAAGATTAATGATTACCAGGCTCAGTGCCTCAATCGTCTCGCGCCAAAACTTGCTGTCTCACCTGAATCGAGGAAAAACTATGTAAAAGAGGATGGTCTGTTTCAAAGAGGAGATAGAATTCAAAATCTAAATCTCGCAAAAACCTTTGCCACGCTTGCCAGAGAAGGTGAGAAAGCATTTTACGAGGGCTCGATAGCTGAACAGATTGAAATGGATATTACAGGGAATGGGGGCTATTTAACTGTAAAGGATTTAAAAAATTACTCAATAAAAGAAGTTGATCCCATATTTACTGAAATAAAAGGAAAGTCGGTATGGACTGTTCCTCCGGAGGGTGGAGGAGCAGTTCTGATAGAGATACTGGATATTCTTAATAAGGAAGAGTTTTTCAGGATCAAACCTTTCACCCTGGATTTTTACCATTATCTGACTCAGGCCTTTAAAATGGCTGCAATTGACAGATATTTTTATTTAGGTGATATTTCTACAAAGAGTAACAGGACCTATCAAAATATTTTCAAGAAAAAATACACGGATATCCTATTTTCAGAAATAGATAATGACAGAGATGTGAAAACCGGAAACCTTCTATCAATAATGCATCCGGATGAAATCAATGGTATGGCAGCGGATAATGCAATGCCTGGCGGAAAAGATACAACACATTTTTCAATTATAGACACGGAGGGTAATGCCGTGTCCAATTCCTATACATTGAATCTGAGATACGGTTCCAAGTGGAGTGTTAAGGGAGCTGGTTTTCTATTAAACGGGAGTATCGACGCGTTTGCTTTTTATACTGGAAAACCTAACTATTTCGACGTGATCGGGAATAAACCGAATCTGTTTGATGTCAACAAGAGACCTGCAAGCGGTATGGCCCCTGTCATAGTAACTGATGGGCATAAGTTGGAAATGATTATAGGAACACCGGGGGGGCCGGCGATTCCAACGACCCTTGCCATGATAATTATGTTGATTCTGGGAAATAATTTAAGTCCTCAGGAGGCAATACAGAGAGGTAGAATTCATCATCAGGCATGGCCTGATGTTTTCTATAAAGAGAAAAATATGCTAGAGGACGAAATTATCGAAAAGCTTCGCCGGAAGGGCTATGAAATTCAGGATAAGAACGAGCCCATCGGTGATATACAGGGTATTTTTTCCTGTGATGAAGAATATTGTGCTGTAAGTGATTACAGAAGAGAAGGATACGCGCTGTCGTACCAGCAAAACATTTAAGTGCCTGTCCTATCACAAAGCGCTGACTATAGGTTTTGAAATACAATAAAACAGGGTATATGGTTATGGGAGAGAAAATGGACGATGTTACAAACTTTGTACTGGTCGGAATAGGGGGACAGGGGATCATTCTTGCCAGCACTATAATTTCTGAGGCAGCAGTTTTAGCTGGATTTGATGTAAAAAATAACGAGGTGCATGGTATGGCCCAGAGAGGCGGAAGTGTAATCTCCCAGATACGGTTTGGGAAACAGGTTTATTCTCCAATCATTCGAAAAAAAAGCGCTCATTATGTAATTTCACTCGAAAAACTTGAAACACTTCGTTACCTTCACCTCTGCAACACCGATACCAGGTTAATTGTAAACAGTCTGCAGATTGTTCCGGTAACTGTCACGTCCGGCAACTCAGAATATCCATCTGATATTGATAAGCATCTCACTCAAATTTTTAAACACATCAGGTTTATAGACGCAAATCAAATAGCGGAAGAAATTGGAAATATACGGACTGCTAATGTCGTAATAATAGGGGCAATGTCCAATTTTCTACATTTTGATGATAAAATTTTTGAAAAGGCGATTTGTAATTCTGTTAAGAAAAATTATGCTGATATTAATTTAAAAGCCTACTACAGAGGAAAAGAGGCTGTTGAAATAAAACCGGAGTAAGAGATGCGTTATTCGTCACTATTTTCTGAATCATGTCTGAAACTGAAAAGTTCGAAGATAAGAGAGCTCTTCAAGATGGCAAATGTGCCTGGAATCATATCGATGGCCGGAGGTATGCCGGATTCAGAAAATCTCCCGTTTAACGAAGTCAAGGCTATTATTAATGAATGGCAGTATGAGAAGGCCAAAAATGCCCTGCAGTACGGTACGACAAAGGGATACACTCCTCTTATAGACAGCATTAAAGAGTGGATGGAAAAAAAGAAAAAAATTCTTATGACTGACCAGGATATCATAGTCACAACCGGTTCTCAGCAGGCTCTTTCTCTGCTGTCCAAACTTTTTATAGATAAAGATGACACAGTAATTGTCGAAATTCCAAGTTTTATAGGGGCCATTGCCTCTTTCTACAGTTTTATGGGAAAGCCTGTAGGCGTGAAAATGGATGATAAAGGCTTAATCATTGACGAGCTTGTAAAAAAAATCGAGGAAATTAATTCGGAAAATAAAAAAGTAAAGTTTATTTATACGATCCCTAATTTTAATAATCCGTCCGGGATCACCCTGACACAGGCGAGACGAAGAGAACTTATTGAAGTTTCATCTAAATATAATATACCAATAATTGAGGATGATCCCTACGGCGACCTTTATTTTTATGGAAAGGAAGAGGATTATAAACCGATCAAATGCCTTGATACAGGGGGCAGTGTAATATACCTGGGAACCTTTTCTAAAATCCTTTCACCGGGGATAAGGGTCGGGTGGATCGTCGGGCAGAAGGAGCTTGTTGAAAAACTCGAACTTCAGAAACAATCTTTCGATGCCTGTACGCCGACGTTCAGCCAGATGATAGCGTATGATTATATGAGGATGGGTTATATAGATTCATTTACTGAAAAAATGAGATCAATATACAGGGAAAAACGGGACGCGCTTCTGTCCGCCCTTGAAAAATACATGCCCGGTCAGGTAAGCTGGACAAAACCGAAGGGTGGGCTATTTGTCTGGCTTACCCTCCCGGAATCCTTTGATTCTGAAGAAGTTTTTAAGGAAGCTGTAAAACAAAATGTCGCGTTTGTAACAGGTGATGCATTTCTACCGTCAAATTATTCAAATAATTACATTAGGCTTACCTATGGCGATCTGCCGGTGTCAAAAATAACGCGGGGTGTAGAAATTCTTGCCGGGGTTATAGCTGATATGATTTGATTCTATTCAATTAACTATTCCCGGTTGTGCTGCTTATATTTTTAGGCAGCCTGAAATAACATCCATTGTTGATAGGAGAGGTTTCACATGGAGTATAATTTTACAAAGGATGGAAAATGGCGGATAATTTCGGTTAACGGATCTATAAATTTTGAAGCCGCGAACGAATTGCACTCGGTATTTGAAAAAGTACTGTCAGAAGGGGAGAAATTCGTAAGATTAAATCTAAAAATGGTGCCGGTTTCCAACAGTTCAGGGATAAGCGCAATCCTTGTACTGTACAGGAATCTTAAAAAAAGAGATGGAATGCTCGAAATAAAAGGGATCAGTAAAAATCTCGCTGAAATGTTCAGGTTATTAAAAATCGATCGGATAATAAAGATAGAAGATGAAGAATCAGCTGAAAACGTGTGAACAGTCCTGTCCGGATTGATCCGGTGATATAAAATATTTGATAAAACTGACCTTATTTTTCTTGACATATTCTTTTTAAATACTTTATTATATTTATGATTAACGGGCGGTTAGCTCAGCTGGTTAGAGTACCTGCTTGACATGCAGGGAGTCGCTGGTTCAAGTCCAGTACCGCCCAGATAAATGTTTTATCAATCATTTGCTTTACAGTATCAGGATCAACATGATAAAAATCCTCATAATCAATTTCTTTTCTATATTTAAAAGGGTTATTATAGATAGTTATTAACTCTTTTGAGATGCCTCCCTTTTTAAGGAATTCATGGTTGAGTATAGCCCGTACGCCTGAATGTTTTGAAGATGATAAATTATGTTTGATCAATAAAATTTGGATTGATAGTAAAAATAACCTATCCTTTGACTGTGGGGGACAAATGAACAGAGAGGTCGTATTTGAATATTTAGACAACGGGGAGAGGAAGTCGATACATTTTGTTTTAGATGAAATTTCAAACTCTGGCTTTTCATTTAACCCGCAAATAATAAAGCTAATGAAAGACCGTGAGTGCTGGTTTATTGAAGAAAAAGAAGCGATAAGTGTAAAACGGGCGGTGTAGTTTGGCAAATTTTTAACATTTACAAAAGGAGAAAATCACTATGGAATTTTTTGGAAAATACCCGGTTCAGGACATGTCATTTATTGATATATGCAAGGAATTTTTAGATGAAATCGAGGCGAGAGAAAAAGAAAATATTGAAAAAGCCGGCATGATGATAGGAGACAGAATAATGGAAGGAGAGGTAATATTTGCGGTTGGATGCGGCGGCCACAGTTATCTTCCTCCAATGGATATGTTCTGCAGGGCAGGTTCACTTGTCCCTATAAATGCAACACTCGATGTAAGTACTACTACAATTACCGGAGGTTTCAGAAGTATATTTTTAGAAAGGGTGCCTGGATACATGAAAGCTCTCCTGAAATATTTCCGGCTTGAAAAGGATGATGTGGTAATAATATTTAATAATGTGGGAATTAATGCGATGACAATCGATGCTGCAGAGGAGTGCAAAAGAATAGGAGCTAAAATGATCGGTGTTGCAGGCTCACCGTGGCAGGATAGTATACCGGCCGGGCATCCAAGCAGACATCCAGGCAATAAAAATATAAGAGATCTAGTAGATATCTATATAGATGATTATAACCCGGTTGGGGACGCAGTATTAAAAATTGAAGGATTGGATGTTCCCCTTGCCCCAATATCTACGATCACTGATGGTTACATTGTACGCAGAATTGAAATAGAGGCTGTAAAATACATGATTGGTAAGGGATTTAAACCTCCTGTTTGGGTAAGCGCAAATGTTCAGGGCGGTGATGTAATTAATGAGAAATATATAAAAGAGTATTATAACAAGGTAAAACTCATGTAATGAAAAATAGATTTTGACTATTCCCATAGGATCACTTCTTATCCTCGATCGTTGATTCCAATGAGCCGGTCGGTTATATAACATGTTCCTGTGGATCAGCCTCTGCATTCTCGGGCTGATTCCCGTTCAGGGGATTTCGAAATATCTTCTAACTGTGCTACGGTGTTTAAGAAATTTTTTATATTGGATTTATGCCAACTTTAAAAATTTTTTTATTTAATTGAAATTCACACCTGTTTTAATCTATAATTTATATGTAGCGGGCAAATAAAACAGCATTAGTACATATAATTTGGTATAAAAAATGCTTGCCCGGTTTTGAATAGATGGACGTGATATAGTCATATCGCTTGGATCAACCAGTGTGTTAACGGATGTGTTTGACCGGGTACTTGAGGCTGCTTTCCAGATAGATGGAATTGACTGAGGGGGAGTGCATGTAGCCGACAGGGCTACCGGAGGCTTACTCCTTCTATCTCATAAAAGATTTCCACGTTCTTTTGTTGATAATTTTGCGTACTATCCCGCAGATTCCCCCCGGGCTCGTATTATGAAAGAGATTAAGCCCACATACGGTCACTATACGGAGGTATTTAATTTTACTGATAAAAGTTCCATAAATGATGATATTTGTGGCGCGGCAATCATCCCGGTAAAGTACAGAGGTGAGTTAGTCGCGGTCCTTAACCTTGCTTCCAATACTTACAATGAGATTCCTGTTAAGGCTCGGACCACACTCGAGGCCATCGCCGCCCAGATTGGCGGTGTCATTGCACGCGTGAGGGTGGAAGAAGAAAAGGAAGTGCTGATCGTGGAGCTCAAAGACGCCCTTGATAAAGTTAAAATTTTGAGCGGCCTGATTCCCATTTGTGCGAACTGTAAAAAGATACGTGATGATAAGGGGTATTGGACCCAGGTTGAGGATTATGTAAGAGCTCACTCGGAAGCAAAGTTCAGTCACGGCATCTGCCCCGAATGTATGAAAAAACTGTACCCTGATTTTATTCATGATATTTGAAATACTGATCTGCTTTGGGTTATAATATATAGAAACACATTACACTGAATGAGGCCTAACTATGGTAAAAAAAAATGGGAGAAGATAATAAAACAAAATCAGGGCGAAAACATGCTACAGAGGGTTTTCAGGATTGCAAGGAACATCTTATGGCTGTTTTAAACTGTATACCTGATCCTATCTGCGTAAAGGACAGGCAGCATAAATGGGTTTTGGTGAATGACGCCTTTTGTGAGATATCCGGGCAGACGCGTGAAGCCATGATAGGTAAATCAGATTATGATTTCTTTCCAAAAAAAGAAGCAGATATTTTCCAGGAAACAGACAAGGAGGTTTTTGAAACAGGAAATGAAAATATTAACGAAGAAACCATAACAGATTCCAATGGAGTAACCCGCACGATCATAACAAAAAAAACTCTTTATAGAAGTCCTGCTGGGGATGATTTTATCGTGGCTATAGGAAGAGATATTACTGAGCGAAAACGTGTGGAAGAACAGCTGAGGGCCAGTGAAAGTTTCTTGCGTCAGGTTATTGACGCTGTTCCTGCGCATATTTTTGTGAAAGACCGTGAGGGGAAATATTTACTGTTAAATAAGCTGCTAGCCGAAAATTTGGGAATAGCCACGGAGGCATTAATAGGGAATAAAATATTTGATTTATTTGATGATTCTAAAATGCAGTTAGAGGAAATTGATAAATTTCTTGCAGACGACTATGAAATTATCGAAACCCGGCAGTCAAAATTTATCCCCGAAGAACCCTTAACTTTGCCTGATGGTACAAAGTTTTGGCTCCAGACAACAAAAATCCCCTTAACCTTAAAAGGCAATCCGAATTGCGTTCTTGGTATTTCGATAGACATTACAGCCCGTAAAAATGCTGAAGAGGCGCTCCGTCAGAGCGAGGAAAATTTCCGCCAGTCGCAGAAGATGGAGGCTGTTGGAAAGCTTGCCGGAGGGATAGCGCATGATTTCAACAATCTGTTGACTGCGATCATCGGTTATTCTGAAATGCTGAAGATGAAAGGATCTCTGGATACGGATTCAGGGTATAATGTTGATGAGATAATAAAGGCAGCGGACCGGTCGGCGAATCTCACGCAGCAGCTTCTCGCGTTCAGCAGGAAGCAGATTATGAAGCCTAAAATACTTGATCTTAATAAGCTTATAGCTGAGACGGAGAAGATGCTCCGGAGGCTTATTGGAGAGGACATAGAGATTGTGACGAAGCTGGCCTCAGGGCTTGGCCGGGTGAAGGCTGATCCGGGGCAGATTGAGCAGGTAATAATGAATCTTGCTGTGAACGCGCGGGACGCGATGCCTGAAGGGGGCAGGCTGATTGTGGGGACACAGAATGTGTATCTTGATGAGAGTTATTGTGAAGAGCATGTAGGGGCGGAGGTTGGGGACTACGTAATGATTGCTGTAAGCGACACAGGGCATGGGATAGATGAGGAGGCTAAGGAGCGTATATTTGAGCCGTTTTTCACGACGAAGGAGAAGGGGAAAGGTACAGGGCTCGGGCTGTCGACAGCGTACGGGATAGTGAAGCAGAGCGGGGGATATATCTGGGTATACAGTGAGGTGAATCACGGGACGACATTTAAGGTATATCTTCCGAGGGTAGAGAAGAGTGGAGAGGAGAGTGGGGATGGAGTAGAGAAGATTGAAGCCGGGAGAGGGGTGGAGACCGTACTTATGGTGGAGGATGAGGAAGCTGTGAGGAAGATGATATGTGATGTTCTGAGGCATTTTGGGTATGAGGTTATAGAGAGCAGGAGCGCTAAAGAGGCGATATCAGAGGTTAAGGGCAGGGGGGGAGGGGAGATTGATTTCCTGGTAACTGATGTGATAATGCCTGAGATGGGCGGGAGGGAGCTTGCCGAGAGGCTGTTGAAGGAAGATCCGGGGATGCATGTTTTGTACATATCGGGGTACACGGATGAAGCGATTGTGCACCATGGAGTACTGGATGAGGAGATACATTTTCTCCAGAAGCCTTTTTCACCGCAGACCCTCGCAAAAAGGGTCCGGGATATACTGGATTTAGAGAAAGCGCCGGCACAAAACCGGCATGGAGCAGGTGGTGAAAATCCACTACGTAGTAAGGCGTAGCGAGCCGCTACGTCCTCGAGTTATGCGTCGGCTACCCGTAAGGGAGCGGCGAAGCGTTAGCGCGGGGATACGCAGGCGAGGTATGGAGCTCCGAAATCAACCCTCTGGAGCGCCGACCTTGTTCTAAAATGGGGAAGGCAACATGGTGCGTAGCGTTAAGGGGCGAGTTGCGTACTGGTCCACGGAGTCAGAGACCCTCTGCATGCGTAGACACTTCATGAGCGGGAGCCGGGAGAGCCTGGATGCGGCTGGCGTGGTTCCAGCGTCAGTCCGGCTGGGGAAGGTCTGTGGCCGCAATCTCAGTATGAACGTTACCAGGCAGTCGGACAGGTTCATATTACCGAAGAAGCCGTCGAACGAAAGTCTTCAACCGGAAACGGCCAACGGCCGTAGGAGACGGTGGAGGGAAGGGGTCTGACCGAGGGGAACTCGTTAAAGTCCAACACACCCCGAACACAGGGACGGAAGGAGCGATATGGAGAACTCTCAACGGGCACGAAGCGGGAAACCGAGGATACAGCCAAGAGGAAGTACCTACGTCGAACCCAAGGTAGTGTCACAGGGGCTGCAACGAGTACGAGAGGCAGCGAGACGAGACTCGAGTCTGAGGTTCACTTGCCTGCTGCACCATGTGACTGTGGAGTTGCTTCGGGAGGCGTATAAAGCGCTGAACCCGAAAGCGGCACCTGGCGTGGATGGAATGACGTGGTCAGAATATGGTAAAGGTCTTGAAGAACGACTGAGAGACCTTTTCGGCCATGTGCACAGGGGCGGATACAGAGCCCAACCTTCAAGGAGGACCTACATATACAAAGATGATGGGCGTTTGAGGCCATTGGGCATAGCTGCGCTGGAGGATAAGATAGTCCAGCTGGCGGTTGTGTGGGTGTTGCAGGCGATCTACGAGGAAGATTTTCTTGGGTTCAGTTATGGTTTTCGCCCTGGGCGGAGTCAGCATAATGCGCTGGATGCTGTTTGGGTTGCCATAGTGCAGCGAAAGGTGAGCTGGGTGCTGGATGCGGACATTCGAGGCTTTTTCGGTTCGATTGTCCATGAATGGATGATAAAGTTCGTGGAGCACCGCATTGGGGACAAGCGGATAGTCCGGCTGATACAGAAATGGCTTAAGGCCGGGGTATCGGAGGACGGCGAGTGGTCGAGCACAGTGGTTGGGACACCGCAGGGTGCAACGGTTTCGCCTTTGCTGGCGAATATATATTTGCACTACGTGCTTGACTTATGGGTGGAAGCGTGGCGAAAGCGTCATGCGCGGGGCGAGGTCTACATTGTGCGGTATGCAGATGACTTCGTGATGGGTTTTCAGTACCGAAGTGATGCGGAAGCGTTCCGGCATGCATTGGAGGTACGCATGTGCGAGTTTG
>DAOVJS010000015.1 GCA_030673105.1 Spirochaetota bacterium | reverse complement strand
TCATCGAGCTCCGACAAAAAAGGATCCTGCACAGGTTTTTCCGCTATTCCCGTATCGGGTTTTATTTCAGGTGAAGAGGGCGCTTCATTAACAGCCGGTTCTGCCTCTGACGGCTGAGACTGCCCGGGCACCTGTTTTGACGGACCTAAAAATTGTACAGTATTTGCCACAATTTCAACTTTACTTTTTCTTGCGCCATCCTGCCCTGTCCATCTACTCTGCTGCAGCCTCCCATCGATTCCTACCTGTTTTCCCTTGCCAAGGTACTCCTTGCAGATCTCAGCTGTTTTATTCCACGCGACTATATTAAAAAAATTCGTTGTTTCCTCCTGATTTTCACTCCTTGATCCGGAAGACCTGTTGACAGCTATGGAAAACTTGACGACCGCAGCTCCTGACTGGGTATATGTCAGCTCAGGATCCCTTGTGAGTCTACCAATTAGAACAACATGGTTTATATCCCAGCTCATCTCTTACCCCTAATTAGTGATACTGTTATTTTAAAACGATTACCCTTGATTTACAAGATATTTTCTGCCATGCTTTTTATTGAGTAATTTTAACAACCTGGCATTATTTCTAAAAATAAAAACTGGTGAAAAACAGGAGCCCTACATCTTTACCTTCATAAACCGGATAACAATAGGGTTAAGTGTTAAATCCTTCTCAAACTCCTGCATCTTCGTGAAGTCATCTACTTCTATCTGTGTCAGGTAGTAAAAACCATCGGTTTTTTTATCAATTTCATACGCGAGCCGCCTTTTACCCATCTCTTCCTCTTTTATTAAGCGGACTCCTATTTTTTCATAATCTTTTTTTATTTCCTCGATGGTTTTGGCTACATTTTCTTCCTGAGGATCAAAAATGTAGAGGTATTCATAGGTTCTCAATTCTACCCTCCCGTGGTCTATCGGTCCACTCGATACACAATTTCATTTTTAAATGGACAGAAAGGTTTTCCAGAAGTTAATCTAAAAATAAAATCTCCTCCGGTCAAGCTTTATATTCAGTTTCGCTCAATCCGGGCAACCACTTCAGAATGTTTTGTCCTCGGGAACATATCAATGAGTGAAACTTCTTTTAAATGATATCCCATTTCTGAAAAGCGTTTCAGGTCCCTCGAGAATGTTGCCGTATCACAGGAAGCATAAACAATCACTGAAGGCGCGAGAGTAACAACAGCACCAATAATGTTCTCTGTAAGTCCCGATCTAGGAGGGTCAACAACAATTTTATTTACACCGGCTAGTAGGTTCAGCCCCTTCGCGGCATTTGCTCTTATAAAAGAAACATTCGATACATTATTCCATCCCGCATTGTAACGGGCGTTGTTAACAGCATTTCTATTAATCTCTATCCCTGTTACTGATTTAACTTTTTTTGCGATGGTCAGAATTATAAGCCCGGAACCGGAGAATAGATCAACAACAATGTCATTGCTCTCCAAATTCAGGTATGATTCAATAATATTTAACCACTGTGCTGTCACACTGTTATTAACCTGAAAAAAATCATCTATCTTTAACCTGTATTTCAACTTATTCACATACTGGTAACAGAAGGTGTTATCTTTAAGGCCGTGAACACCTTTCTGAAAAATATTACCCATGGTGTCGGTCCTTATTCTAAAGCCGCCTGCCCTGAATTCGCCTGTCCTCCGTATTTTTTTCAAGAATTCGTTAATATCCCTGTGCAGTAATCTACAGCCTTCATCCGGTAGAGGCACGACTTCATGGGATTTCTTCATAAAAAATCCCACCTCCCCCTCCACGCTTACCTTGAACCGGGCGTGGTTTCTGTATCCATATTCAGACGATCCAATTACCCGGTCAATGTCTGTAACCTTCATCTTTGCGATTCGCGACAGATCTTCCCTGAGAATCTCCTCCTTAATTGTGAGCTCATAGGGATACTCCATATTGTCAAAATCACAGCCGCCGCACAGACCGAAAACAGGGCAGCAGGGATCTTTTCGATATATTGAGGGTTTTATGATACTCTTAATCCATCCAAATGATATTCCCTCCCCCTCAGCAAATTCAATGTCCACAATATCACCGGGAACTGAAAGAGGAACAAGAATTACACTATTCCCTGAATGAGTAAGCCCGTATCCGCCATGAACTATTTTTTCTATTTCCACTATCATATGAGCATTACCTGCCGCCTTTAGGCGTTGCCTTTTGGTAAATATACATTTACTTTTCCTCATTATTAAAATTTTTTATGAGCTGATCGATGAAAAAAGGACTGGTTGTCTTTGATGTAGACGGTGTTATATACAAGGATGTTTTCCTGAAAAAAATTGTCCGATCAAAAGGCCCCAGGAAATTTCTAAAAATACTGATGCTGGGAATAAGCTTCTATTTAAATAAAATGTCAATCGACAAACTCCTTACCGATGGTTACAGACTTGCCGGTGATTTCAACGTAGAAGATGCCCGGAATATCGCAAAAAAAATAAAAAGGTTCTCCAATATCAATGAAGCGATTCAAATTCTTCACAAAGAGGGCTATTATATATCATTAATAAGCTCAGGTATTCCGAATTTCATATTAAAAAGCCTTGCCGGCGAGATACGGGCGGACAGTTACTCAGGGCTTAACATAAAAATAAAAGAAGGAAAAATTAAGGCCGGAAAAATCAGGACCATTTCAAAAGTTAAAATTGTTGAAGACCTGCTGAAAGAATTGAATTTAACCTGGGAAGCCGTTATCTCCATTGGCGATGATCCAAACAATATCGATCTGTTAGAAAAAAGCAGGATTGGTGTTGGATTTAACCCTTCACTAATAGTAAGAAAAAAGTGTGATATAGTTATTGAGGGCAATGATTTGCTGGAGATACTCCCTTTCATTATTCCTCAGGCGAATCTACCACTGAAATTGAAAAAAGAAAGGTTCTACTGGAAACGGGAAATATTCAGAAAAGCAGTACATCTGCTGGGCTGCGCTTTTCCTCTTTTAGCTGTACTGAACAGGACAATGATAATTTACATATTACTGGGCACAATAATAATATATTCTTTCTCAGAGGTCTTACGCTACATGGGCATCTCTCTCCCGATTGTTTCTTACATCACAAGAAGAGCTCAAAGATACAACGAAACAAAAGGTATAATTATTGGACCGATGCTGCTCGCACTCGGTATACTGGCAGCAATACTTTTTTTTGATTTTAAAGTTTATCTGCCGGCGATTCTAATTGTCTCCGTTTCTGATTCACTCTCCGCGCTTGTTGGAAAAAAGTTTGGAAAAATCCATATATTTAAACTTAAAAACAGAACCGTGCAAGGGTCGACGGTTTTCTTCCTTTCATCTCTGGGAATTCTGTTTTTTACAGTTCCTGTTCAGATAGCATTTCCCGCTGCAGTAATTGTTACTCTTTTCGAACTCATTCCAATATACAATCTGGATAATTTTATAATTCCGCTGGGAACTGCCTTTTTTTTACATTTCACGATGGGATTATAGATACTACTCAAAAAGCTCTTCCTTTGTTTCCGGAAAGTTGGAGATAAAATACCCCGATGTATAGTAAACGGTTTCACCATTATCCGGCGTCAGCCATATTTTGCTGGTTTCCTCATCCCTCTCGGTCATTTTAATAATAAGAGGGGCCCTCTCATCCTGAAAATTTAAAGCCGTAAAATAAACGGGGTTTTCAATGCCGGTTTCATTATACCGGTCATCCCCCCGTTTTACAGGGTCAAACGCCTCATACTCAGCTTCCGCTATTCCACGAACTATATTGTCAATTCTGTATCCGCGCGATAGCTCCTCCTCCACACCTTTTAGTTTCCAGTCGTCACCTTCTTTAATAAAGTGAAAACTTTTACTATCTTTTTCAAGTTTCACGGCAGTTACATCATTAAGAGAAAAATTAAAGATCCTTCTGTCTTTCAGCTCGAACCTCGTGGTAATAAGCCTGGATATCAGCTCCGCCTGCACCTGAAAAATCATGTTATCGGATGTTCTGGTTGCATAGAAGAACTCCGCATCATTCTCTTTTATATAATCTCCAACAACGAACATGAAATAGGATCCATCGGTCAATTTGAACCGTAAAATCATGCGGGGGTTATCAAGTCCGTACTTTGCAAAATTAATTCCCTTCTCCTCCTCAACAGCAACAAAATACCCCCATCTGAGGTTTCCCGTGTACATATCAACCCGAACTTTCGACGCCTTGAGCCTGTCAGGCTTAAAGTACCACTGTTCTTCATCCTTCTCCATTATAAAGGCCTCATTACCCGCTAGCAGAGATACTTCCACCACTTCCTCATTCGTAAAGCTGGCTATGCTCTTATCACGAAGGTCAAAGAGACTCTTGTTCAGAGAGCTTTTTAACCCGGCAGGTACCGAAAATATCTTATCCTTCCCGAAAACCTTTACATAAATCCTCTTACGATCAAGACTTTCTATCCCGAAAGCGATTCCGTTTTCAGTTTCTTCTCCTTCATAATAGAACTTTATAAAAAATGAGGGGTTATCAAGGCCGTACTCGTTTTCTTTGTCAAGACTCTCCTGGATGACTTCTTCTCTCTTGCTATCTTTAATAGTCCGCACCACAGCATCAACTGCGGTATTATCCCCTCCTGTCTTCACCGGTAGAGTTATCTTCCATTCATATTCCTCTTCCCCTGCTTCACCTTTTTCTTCAGCTTTTTCTTTAGTTATTATCTCATGTTTCTCTACAACAATCGGCTCCATCCCTTCCTTTTGCAGAGTGAGTTTTACTATATCCCTGTCCACCTGCCCGAAGAGCAGCGCTTCAATTTTTTCCTCTTCCTCTTTTTCCCCGCTTTTTTTTATCTCAAAGTACCAGTATGCTCCTCCGGCTATAACAAGAAGGGCAAAAAGTATAATGGCCTTCCTAAAAAATTTCATTATTTCACTCTCCTCTTTATGTTGAAGTAAAGTCCTGCAATGATGATAAAGAGAGGTACAATAATCATTGATATAAAGAACGCCATCCTTCCCTGTTTTGCAGTCATTGTGAGGTATACAGATTCCTGCTGTTTTGGCCTGATTGAAATAAGATCGCCTCTGTCAGCAAGAAAATTTACAGTATTCAGGAAAAGATCTTTATTCCCCTGCGTCTGATACATGGAGTTTATAATGAAATCAGAATCACCGATCACAAGAACAAACGCCTCTTTTAATTTCTGCTCCTCTTCCCCTGACTCCCCGCCTGTTTCTTCATCCGGCGGAAGCGTTATCGTTGAATATGCCATAACCGTAACAGGGCCTTTTAAATCCATGCCTTCATCAAACTTCGCCCCCTTGCCTCCAAGTAAATTTGCCAGGTCAGTCTCGGCCCAGCTTGCCTCTCCGGTGTTTGCAATATCCCTGGTAAAGATATTCGCGTCCGAAGTTTCTTTTGTCCGTATACTTCTCACGAACCTCAGAAAGGTGGCAAACCGGAAGTCCTTTGTAATAGGATTATAAGTATAGCTGTTGATCACAGGCATAAAGAAATCACCCGATAATACCCTGCTCAAAGGATCGATGATCACATCCTCGCCGAGAATCAGCCCGTAGCGTTCGAGGAACATGGCAATATTTATGTACTGTTCGCCCCTCTCGCCCGGATCAATAAGAAAGATGACTCTCCCTTCTTCTTTCAGGTAATTCTCAATCAATTCCATCTCGTGAGTCTCATAATCGGATTTCGGACCCGCCGATATGAGAACCGCGCAGTCATCAGGGACCTTTTCCTCACGCAGAAGTAAAATGTCCTTAACCTCATAGTTCTCTGCCGCGATCGCAGCCTTTATTTTATCATATCCTTCCTTGGAGTAATCATCTATACTGCGCTCGCCGTGTCCTTTAATAAAATACACCTTTTTTATTTCACCCTGGGTAAGTTTTATCAGAGCGTTTGTGATACCTTCCTCATTGTTTACCTTTAGCTTTTCCGTCTTGCCGCCGTAACTGATTACCACTTTCCCGTATTCTTCAATCCCCATTTCCTCAACCTTACCGGGATTGAGGTCAGGGTCAACTATCTGAAATTCAAAGTCTTTGTAATGATAGCGATACTCCTTGAAAAGCTCTGTGATTGAGGTTGTGTCCTGCTGCTTTCCGTAAAAGGCGTACGCGTATGCCGGCCCTTCGAGCCTTTCCAAAACCTTTAAAGTCTGATCAGACAGCGAAAATCTTTTTGTCATTGTCAGGTCAAACCTCTTGGTGTGATCAATCAAAACAAGGTACACAATAACAACCAGGGCCAGCACAACCACAGTAATTATAAAACTGTTTACGCCATACTTTATCTTCCTCTTTGTTATCTTCTTACCTATGTCTTCAAAGAACCGGATAAAGTATATGATCCCGATGCCGGCACCTACCACAGCAGAAATTATCGAGAATGCAGAGAATTCACTTGTAAGGTAGTAGTTAAACAGACTTGCCAGGATTAATAGAGGTGAAACTATATAAAGGTATTTTTCAATTTTTTTCGACATCTTATCCCCTCCACCTTTTCGATTCAAGTACCCTGAGTGTCAGAAACACAGTGGTAAAAATAAACAGAACATAATATACAATATCCTTTGTATCTATTATCCCCTTGATTAAGTTTGTCATGTGACCGATAATGCTCAATTCTCCTAAAACCTTGCCGATCATCTTGCCTGAGTTCGGATCAACCGCCCAGCCTAAAAACCAGAAACCGAGCAAAGCCCCGTAAGATACGCTTATCGATACTATCTGATTTTCAGAGAGCGCTGATATCAAAAGACCCAGTGATAAAAATGACAGGCACATTAAAAACAGGCCAAGATATCCCGCAAGCACAGGTCCCCATTCAGCATTCTTTGCAAACCCGAATGCCATAAAGGGAGCCGGTAACGTGAGAACAAGCATACAAAATATGACTGTAACTGCTGAAAGCCACTTGCCTATAACGATCTGAAAATCTTTGATAGGATAGGTAAATAACAGCTCAATTGTACCGGACTTTTTCTCCTCTGCAAACAATCTCATGGAAATAGGAGGAATCATCATTAAAAGTATGATGCTGTTTGAGCTGAATACCGGGGAAAATACACCCATAATCAGGTCGATCCTCTGCGCGTAGTAGGGATTTTGCATAAGCTGATAGGACAGATTAGAATAGTAGGTTAAATTTCTATAAAAAAGAAATCCAAAAATCGCCGCGAAGATGAACATTACGGAATATGCAACCGGTGTTGAAAAATAAAACCGCAGTTCTCTTTTATAAATTTCAGCTATGTTTCTCATGAGTTTCCTCCCTCTTCTTCAGTAACTAACCTGAGAAATACATCCTCGAGGCTCATTGATCGGGATTTCATCTCTAACAGACCAAAGCCGTTCTCCACGATCTTCTTTGCAATCAGCGCGCGCAGGTCTTTTTCCTTTTCAAGGTCAACGATGTACGTACTCCCTCGATTATCGACTCTCTTTATCCCTTCAATCTGTGTGAGGCGGTCAACAATCCGGTCAGGGGGTCCCTCCACCACCATCTCAATCTGATGGGACTGAGCAAGATTTCTTCCAATGTTTTCAGTAGAATCAACTGCCAGGATCTGCCCTTCATTTATTATTACTACCTTACTGCAGGTCATGGAGACCTCCGGCAGTATGTGGGTCGAGAGAATGATTGTCCGCTCACCCGCCATAGATTTGATAAGCCCCCTAATTTCATGGATCTGTTTAGGGTCAAGCCCCGATGTCGGCTCATCTAGCACCAGGACCGGAGGATCGTTTACAAGCGCCTGGCCCAGGGCAACCCGCTGCCTGAACCCTTTTGAAAGCTCTCCGATCCGCCTCTTTGTAACTTTTTCTAAAGCGCACTGTTCAACCGTTTTTTCGACACTCTCTTTTACCTTCGATCTTGGTACTCCCTTCACCGCCCCGATAAATCTGAGGTACTCATATACCCTCATATCTGTATACATTGACGGGTTCTCAGGCACATATCCGATTCGCTTCTTTACCTCAAGCGGCTCCGTGAGAACGCTGTGTCCCTCGACAAACGTATCCCCATCGGTCGGCGGGAAAAACCCTGTGATAATCCTCATCATGGTTGTTTTTCCTGCGCCGTTAGGACCGAGAAACCCCAATATCTCTCCTTTTTCGACTTCAAAACTGACATTTCTCACCGCAACAGTCTGTCCATACATCTTTGTGACTCTGTCGATTTTGATCACTTTTATTTTACCCCCTGGATAACTTCGATAAAGACATTAATATAATGAATATCAAATGAAAGACAATATTTTTCTGTCGAGTTTATTCAAACTCCAACATCCTGTTTTTCATTATAAACCCCTCTACCTCATCCGAGTCAGGCAGGGATGGAATAGCTCCTTCCCTGGAAACAGTAATCGCGGCGCAGGCCGAGGCATACCTGACCGCGTCGGTAATTTCCATACCTTCGGCGAACTTCAATGCCAGTGCCGCCGTAAACGCGTCTCCGGCCGCTGTGGAATCCACCTGCTTCACCCTGTATGTCCCGAAAGTCCTTACATCAGTCGGGGTTACATAAATACACCCCCTCTTTCCGGCCGTGACAAGCACATGCCCTATTCCGTAAGCGTTAAGCCTTCCGGCTGCCTTTCCTATTTTGCCTGTGTCTTTCTCATCAGGCGAAATTATGGATCTGCCTTCTGTATATTCAAGAATCCAGCTGAGCTCGTGCATGTTGGGAGTTAGCAGATCAACATGGTCGAATATGTCTTTATCAAATTTCCTTACCGGGGCAGGATTTAATACAATTTTTACATTATTTATCTCTGCCAGCTCACACGCCTTTTTATTCGCGCCATCTGATACTTCAAATTGCAGCAGCAACAGATCTGCGCCCGCAAACAGCGCTCCGGAATTCTCAATATCCGATCCATTTAGAAACAGATTGGATCCTAAATCCGCAAACATGGTGTTGTCCCCGTTTCTGTCAACAATTATAAATACAATCCCTCCCCTATGTTTTTCATCAATAACACACCGGGAGAGATCAATACCTTTTCGTTCAATATTTTCCAGAGTTCCTCTGCTGAACTCATCATTTCCAAACCGCGCGATCAAACTTGTCCCGGCCCCGAGTCTGGCAAGACACACAGCCTGGTTGGCCCCCTTCCCGCCAGGCGCACTTCTGAAACCATGTCCGATCTCAGTATTCCCTGCAGACGGAAGAGTATCAACATGGATGATCAGGTCAGTGTTCGTGCTTCCGACAACAATTGCTTTCATCCGCTCCTCCTGTGATCCTGAGCTATATTCACCTGCCCTATAAAATAATCCAAACATAATTTAATAAAACTCTGGTCCAGCACAAACCATTTTTCTAACTTTTAAACGGATCTGAAACATTTTTTACTTGACGTATAGTTTCATAGTTTTATTATGAACTGTATGGGAAAGAAAAAATATCGAATATTCGTTCTCGTTCTTTTTTGCCTGCTCATATTGTTTCAGGCAGCGGGCGCTGATTACCGGAAAGAGCGAAAAAGGCTTGTGGAGATCCACATTATCCGTGAGGGGATTGAAGATCCCCTCGTAATAGAGAGCATGCTCACCGTTCCCAGAGAAGAGTTCGTCCCTGATAGTCTAAAAAAGAAGGCGTATCTGAACCAGGCTCTTCCCGTAGGTTATGGCCAGACAATATCCCAGCCGTATATAGTTGCTCTAATGACCGAACTTTTAGGGGTAGATGGGGATGATACTGTACTTGAAATAGGTACCGGCTCAGGGTATCAGGCCGCTGTTTTAGCTCAGATTGTAAAAGAGGTTTACACTATCGAGATCATTAAACCGCTCGGTATAAAGGCGGAAAAGCGGCTGAAGAGACTTGGATACTCAAATATCAGCTCAAAAATTGGCGACGGATACTTCGGATGGGAGGCTTATGCTCCTTTCGATGCAATCATCGTCACAGCAGCGGCAGACCATATCCCCCCGCCGCTCATAAAACAGCTGAAAAAAGGTGGGAAAATGTGCATCCCTGTGGGTCAGCCTTACTTTACGCAGGTGTTAAAGCTGCTCGAAAAAGACGAGCAAGGAAAAATACGCATTTATGATATAATACCGGTGATTTTTGTTCCCTTTACCCGGAAAATTCAGTAGTACGAAATTCAATTTATTAAAAAGCCAAATAGAACATGATAATTTTACACGATAAATAGGCTTAGCGGTGCCAATCCTCAACGCGTGCTGCGTTAAGGCGAAAACCATAAATAGGAATAGCATGTAATTGTACCTCACGGCCCTCTTCTTTACCTCCTCTTCTCTTCTTGCTCTGGAAATTTCACTGATGAGGGTGCTGAGGGTTGAAGGTTTTGGGAACTTCACCTTTTCCGCAATTGCTCTGGCCCTGACCGGATTCGGGGCGGGCGGTACCATCGTTTTTTTATTAAAAAAATATCTTTCAGGAAGAGAAAAGACCGCATCCCTGTTCTCCGCGGTAATTTTCATATTTACACTGGGCCTGGGATATTACATCTCCGGCAGGATCTCCTTCGACCCCCTTAGAATCATCTGGGACAAAAATCAGCTCTTCCGATTACTAATTAGATATTTTATTTATACCGTTCCCTTTATTGCAGGATCAACCTTCATTGTTCTTGCGTTCTCCGTTGAAAAGCCGGG
This sequence comes from Spirochaetota bacterium, assembly GCA_030673105.1. Taxonomy (GTDB): domain Bacteria; phylum Spirochaetota; class B62-G9; order B62-G9; family DRHN01; genus DRHN01. Next base: position 10,269 of record DAOVJS010000015.1, on the reverse strand, counting down.
TAAAGTTTATTTTTATAACCTTTCGGGTTCAGGATTGGGCATTTTCATTATACTTATCAGCCTGTTCCTTATTCCGCCTAACAGAATTTTTATAATCCCGATGTCGCTTTCTTCTGTTGCGGTTATCCTGCTGATTATTTATTTAAAACCGGGCGGCAGTCGTATAATAACTTTCACAGTAATCGTTTTTGCAGGATACATCCTGTTCTCTATCAGTGATATCAACATCATCCCGTACAAAGGATTAAAGCTCGCATTAAATCTTCCTGACGCGAAAATAATCGAGCGAAAATTAAGCCCTTTCGGCACACTCGAAGTAGTAAAGAGCTCAAAAATAAGATCGGCCGCCGGCCTCAGTCTGTCATTTGAGGATACACTCCCAGGGCAGCATGGCCTTTATCTGGACGGAGACAGCCTGTCTACAATTGACAGGATAAAAAGCAGGGAATCGCTTCTTTATCTTAGATATCAAACACAATCTGCTGTGTACTCTCTCTATACCAGGCCGGACGTGTTTATAATCGGCCTTGGGGGAGGAATATCAGCCGAACGCGCGCTCGTTAATTCTGCAGCTAATATCACGGTCACCGAAGAAAATCCCCATCTCCCCGGCCTGCTGAAAGACACATTCAAGAATCACAATAACAATTTTTTCAATGAAAATAATATTACAATAATAAGGAACAACGGCCGCAATTATCTCAATCAGACAGATTACAGGTGGGATATTATTGAGATTTCAGAAACCGACAGCCTGGTATCTTCGGTGGGAGGAATTTATTCAACCGATACAGACTACACACTCACGGTGGAAGCTTTTCATACCTATCTTGAACATGTCCGGACAGATGGGGCTGTCTCCATTACCGTACTATTAAAGTACCCGCCGAGAAACATCCTCAAGCTGATTAATCTTGCAAAGCACGCGCTGGAAAAAAAGGGCATTGAACCGGAAGCATGCATCGCAGTTATACGGAGCTGGTCTACCGGGACCGTTATAATAAAAAAGACCCCTTTTACCGGGGAAGAGACCGCAAAAATAAAAAGTTTCTGTGATCGGATGTTTTTTGATCTCGTGTATTACCCGGGCATCAATCCTGATGAGGTCAACATATATAATGTCGTGAAAGACGAGCTTTACTATAAAAGCGTTTCCCGAATATTAAAAAATGACACCGGGTTCAGGAAAAACTATCCTTTTAATTTAAAATATCCGACTGATGACAGGCCGTACTTCTCGTACTTCTTTAAAATAAAAAAACTGCCTGTTCTCCTCAAAGAGATGGGACATAAATGGATTCTTGCCGTTGAAGGAGGGTACGTGGTTTTATTCTCCACGTTTATTATCACTGCTCTTTTTTCATTTTTATTAATTGTAACACCGCTCTTTTTTTCGGGGAAAAAAATTCAGGGAAAAAAGATTCAGGTGCTGCTTTATTTCGGCCTGCTCGGTATTTCCTACATGTTAATTGAAATTGTGCTTATAAAAAAGGTTTCAAAATACCTGGCAAATCCGATTTACTCAAGTTCTGCTATCATATCGGCCCTTTTGATTTCTTCCGGTATCGGGAGTTATTTTTCAGACTACTTTTCAACAAGCAGGAAAAAATTGGTCTCATATTCTATAGTTTTTATCGCGGGATACATGCTTATAATCCTGTTAGCTGCTGACAGGTTCTTCGTTTCCATTGAAAGTGCACCACTTTTAGTAAAACTGGCGTTTTCAATTTTAATAATGATACCCCTTGGTGCCGCAATGGGGATACCGTTCCCCTCAGGTGTCAGCGTGTTGAAAAATAGGTCGGACCGCTCCATTCCATGGGCATGGTCAATAAACGGATATTTTTCCGTGATAGCATCAACCGGCGCGGTGCTAATCGCGACAAATATCGGCCTTACCCTGACCGGTATTATTGCCATCGGGGGCTACATCTGCGCACTTCTTGTCTTCCCGAAATAAGGGAGGCTTGCATGCCCGGGGCGCAGATCTAACTTTAAATATTTTAGAATATGATATACACTATAAAAACACAAGTTCAAAGGGGGAAAAGTCTTGAAATCAAAAAAAACGGATGATATCCGGAAAACGGATGATATCCGGAAAACGGATGATATCCGGAACAACGAAGCTGTAAGAATAGTTACATTCTCCAATAAAACCAGAGATGATAAAAAGCTGTTAAAAAAATTCGTTAATTTTCACTGGGAACACTACAGGGATGACCCCCAGTATATTCCCCTGTTTAACTTTGAATATCTGGGCATGAAACTTCTGGGATTCAAAGGATATTTTGAGCCGGGTAATCTTTTTTTTAAACACGCAGAAATAATATTTTTCCTGGCCTATAAACAGGATAAAATAGCAGGCCGGTGCTTTGCGTTCACCAATTCGAACCACAACAAACACTGGAATGATAAAGTCGGCTTTTTTGGTGAATTTGAAACCATCGATGACAGAGAGGTTTCAGGGGCTCTTTTGAAAGCTGCTGAATCCTGGCTCAAATCAAAAAACATGGATACGATACGCGGGCCTCAAAATTTACTGGTAAATGAAGCTACTCCGGGTATTATGACCCATGGTTTTGATTCCCGCCCTGTCGTCCACTATCATTACAACAAACCCTATTACGAAAAACTGCTGCTAACTTCAGGATTCAGCCCTGTCAAGCGTATGTTCTCCTGGGAAGTACCGGTAATGAATCCCATGGAAGAAAGACTCGAAAGGATAGCGAAAAAGGTCATTGATCGATTTAAAGTTACAACTGAATTGTGGGGGGAAAGGCCATTTGAAGAACGCAGGCGTGAGATGTTTGAAGTTTATAATGAAGCATGGATAGAGAACTTCGGCTTTGTCCCTTTTACACGGGAGGAATTTTACACGATAGTGGATGATATGAAGCTGATTATGGATAAAAATCTCTTTCTCTTCTTGTATGTCAAGGGTGAGCTGGCGGCATTTTTTGGCGGATTTCCTAATATCGCGGAAAAGATGGTCCCCATACGCGGCCTTAGAAGATGTGATAGCCTGCGAACAGCAAAAATGTTACTGACAAAAGGCAGTGTTAAAGGAATCCGGCTCGGTTATCTGGGGATTAGAAAGAAATTTCGCCGCCTGGGACTGGATGGTGTAATGGCCTGGAAACAGAAAATATATGCACAGCAGGTAGGATATGAGTACTATGACATGGGATGGGTGCTTGAAGAGAATGTATTAGTCTTCCGCCTGGTTGATTTTATACAGGCTAAATTATCAAAAATCTATACGCTTTTTCAGAAACCAATCTGATAGCTGCTGCTCACAAATAAAATATCTTTAAAACGAATTTATTTGCAGTTACCAGTAATGGGATAAAATGCAGGAAACATTAACATGTCCGTAAAGTTAAACATACTTATCACAGGGGCAAACGGATTCATCGGTTCACGCCTATTAAAATATTTTTCAGAAAAAAAAGAGCTCAGGGTCACCGGTCTCGTGAGAGAAACATCCAACCTTTTCCGGTTTGGAGACAGAAGGTATGAACTTCTGTATGCTTCGATTAATGACCCCCTGAAAGAAATTACAAAAGGCTTTGATGCTGTCATTCACACGGCCGCGAAGTCAAGCGATTGGGGAAATTATGATGGCTTTTATAAAAACAATGTAGAGGGAGCCGTAAATCTAATAACAGCCTCAATCCAAAGCGGGGTCAGAAGGTTTATTCATTTCAGCTCGACTGTTGTTTACGGCTTTAAAGGCAATCTGAAAACACCGGAAAATAAGGTTAAAAATCCCTTTAACAATAATTACTGCCTGACAAAGTCCCTGGCAGAGGAAAAGCTAAGCGCTTTTAAGGAAAGGATAGAGCTGATCATTTTAAGACCTTCCAATGTATTCGGCCGGATGGATACAACATTCACATACTCTTTCTTTAAAACCATAGAAAACGGACTGTTCGGATGGCCCAACGGAGGCAGAACCCTGACCTCACCATGCTATGTGAAAAATCTCGTCTCTGCGACTGAAAAGGCTTTGTATACTGTTAACGGGATTGGTGAAGCCTACAATATTACCGATGGATACGATATTCCCTGGAGCTTGTTCCTCTCAATGACCGCGGAAGCAATAAAAGTGAAGCCCCCCCGTTTTCCGGTCCCTTCCGGGCCGCTGTATATTATATCATGGGTCCTTGACAATATCTATAAATTAGCAGGATCAAAAAAGCCTCCGGTCATTACTCCGTACAGGATAGCCATGACTTCAAAAGATTACAGTTTCAGCACTGAAAAAGCACGAAGTCTTTTAAAGTACACCCCCCCGTATACCACAGAGGAGGGAATCCAAGAAAGTGCCGGATGGTATCATGAATATAAAAAAATACTGGACGGACATCTCTATTAATAGGCCTTCTTAAGTATTTCCATGAGGTTCTCAAAGGAGGCTTTTCTTGGAATAGAGTTGATGTCTTCGAACCGCAGAGCAACTTCAGCAGCCTCGGCAAGGTCATCCTTCTCCAGTCCGAGCTCGCTTATTTTATGTGTGAGATCAATTCCAATTCCTTCTTTTAACTCATTGATCCCTTCGACCGCCTTTTGCGCCGCCTCAGTTTCAGGAATATCATCTATGTTTTTTCCCATAACCCTGGCAATTTTTGCCAGCCTTGAAGCTGAAACTGAAAGATTATACTCCATAATAAAAGGAATCAGAATGGAGGTTATAATCGATTTTGAAATTCGATTTTTACCATTCATCCCCATCGATAACGCGAACCCGATACCAAATCCTGTAATAATATTGGCAATTGCCGTAAAAAGTCCTGCCGTACAGAGCTTCTCACGGTTTGTAACATCATGTGGATTCTTTAAGTATTTGACAAGGTTGTAGTATACAATCTCAATTCCACGCAGAAGAATAGGCTCGACCAGAGGGTTGACCTTTAATGAAATATAACCCTCTATGGATAATGCTAGAATGTCAAGTGCTATGTATGCTGCCGTTTTGGTCTGAATTCCTGTCATAATGGCAGGGTCGTCAACAAGAATATCGGTCCCCAGACCATTCAATGTAACAACTTTATTCGCCTGATCAAAAGCGTCAGTAACAAAGGCAGAACTTGTTAAGGCATAGACCTCTCTGAAGATTGTTGGTATCTCTATATAGGAAATCCTGGAGCCGCTGCCCTCTTTCCCGTGAATGTAATCGGTTATTTCTCCATCATTTTTACACAAAAATGCCACGACTTTAGCTATATTACATATCCTTGAGCCGCCAACCCCTATTACAACATTGACCTTTGATTTTCGTGCAATTTGCGCGACTTCGTCGACAGTGGTGGAATCAGCATTTGGAAAAATTCCATCATATATAATCGGCTCTATACCCTTCCCTTTCAAAATGCTCTCAATGTTTTGAATTGTTCCTGACTGGCTGAGCGTATTCTCGGTAATAACGATTACACGGTCTCCATACTGGCGGGTAAAATGTCCAAGACGTACCATCGAATCTATACCGTACTCAATTTTTGTCGGTATTGTAAACTCAAAAATATTCATGTTACATCCCTCAATAAAAAAGGCGGAGAACCCCTCCGCCTTTTTTAATAATCGCTATTTTTTTCAGTCATTATGAAGATGATTTAGAAATTAACAGGTTTTCAGGGAAAATCACTTCTTACTTGAAAGTTTAACACCGCTTGTCACTGTTCATTTTATTCCAAAAGATTCCGCTACCTTTTCAGCAATCTTTTCAGCAATTTCTTTTGTGAGATAATCATCAGGATTTTCAAGTTTGTCTCTGAGCGCCCTTATCCTCTGTGGAGTCAACTCTTCTCGTACATCGGCTGCCGCTTTAACCTTTGCTTCAACCTGAGATAGTTCCGCCATCTTTTTCGCTGCCGGAGATAATTCCACCCTGTCTTTAGTCGATGCTTTATCGTTTTTCTTTACCTTAATTTCGCTTCCGGCTTTCAGGATTTTATTTAAAGGGCCAACTCTGTCTATTGTCATCTAAAATTACTCCTTTTCTCTTATGATGTATCGGAATAAAAAAGAAGAATCTTGAGCAAATACTTGATATCCGTATTATAACCCGATTCCGGCCCTGTTGTCAATTATAATTGTGTATTCACCCTTAACGATATCCTCACCAACCCTTTCAATAACCTCCGGGATAACTCCTCTATAGTACTTTTCGAACTTTTTGGTCATCTCTTTAGCAACACAGATCTGCACCTTTCCAAAAGCTTCGCCAGCATCCTGTAAAAATGGAATAATTCTATGCGGTGATTCAAAGAATACAAAAATAGTCGTTTTGTTCTTCAGCTCTTCAAGCCGCCTTCTTCTTCGAGAAGCCTTGTTTGATATAAAACCAATAAAGGTATATTCATTTACCAGGAATCCCGATGCAACAAGTGCAGTATGAACAGAGGAGGGCCCGGGAACCGGTATTACCGGCACTTCCGATTTTATTAAATGCCGGATGAGCTTTGCGCCGGGGTCTGAAACAACCGGAGTTCCGCTATCCGTTACAAGAGCTGCACTATTCCCGCTCAGGACAAGACGCAGAATCTTTCTTAAAACCGCATCACCGCTTTTCGAATGATGTGATATAAGAGGCTTTTTTATATCATACCGATTTAATAATTTAATTGTTACTCTTGTATCTTCACATATAATATAATCTACACGCCGCAATACCTCGAGAGCCCTCAAGGTAATATCCATTAAATTACCAATCGGTGTACTTACAATATACAGCTCACCCGGTTCATCCATGCGCGTACTTTGCAAAAATCATCCTTCCTGCGGGTGTTTGAAGAACACTGGTAACTGTAACGAATATCTCATCCCCCACATATTTCTTCCCTGAATCTACCACAATCATGGTACCATCATCGAGGTATCCAATCCCCTGCCCCGGGTCTTTCCCCTCTTTTATTACAACGATTTTCATTTTCTCGCCGGGAAGAACAATGGGCTTCAGTGAATTTGCCAGAAGATTAATATTGAGCACGGTCACACCCTGTATTTGTGCTACTTTAAGGAGGTTAAAATCATTTGTTATTATTTTTGCATCAAGTGCCTTTCCCAGTTTCACCAGCTTGGAATCCACTTCAAAAGTTTCAGGAAAGTCCTGGTCTGTAATCCGCAGTAGAGTTCCACTGTCTTTTTTCAGTCTGTTTAACACATCGAGTCCACGCCTTCCCCGTGTTCTTTTCACTGAATCAGATGAATCGGCAATCTGTTGGAGCTCGTCAAGAACAAATTTCGGTACAATCAGGACACCCTCGATGAACTTTGTTTCAATTATGTCTGCAATCCTGCCATCAATAATCACGCTGGTATCCAGTATTTTTAAACTCTCTCCAGGAATTGCTTTTGAAGTCGAAGATTTAACTAACCCAAACCCAATATCTAGTTGCGATATCAATGCGATACCGATGTAAAGTGAGCAGACATAAATGATTACTCTGTAAAAATTAGGTAACTCAATACCAAAAGAACGGGCAATCGCAACAAAAGCCGCCCCCATTATCAGACCAATAATAAATCCTTTGAATATCTTTGAAACGTGCTCCTTCTGAAATCGCTTTATGTATATTTCAAACGCCACGATTACAACAGAAAGTATAAATACCAAAATCAGATAAAGATAAAAATTATTAAGATTAAAATTAAATACTAAGGATAACAAAATTACAATAACTATAAACACAATACGAAAAATCAATATTTTCCTCCTGTTTGCAGTTTATTATCATTACCTAAACACTTCTTTCCAGCTTTGAGGAAACAATACTCTGAACTTCTTCCTTTTCGATATCTTTAACATAAGCAATTTCATCAATTAACAGCCTGTATGCATTTTCATACAGCTTTTTTTCCATGATTGAGAGTTCTTTAATTTTATTTCTATGGAAAAGGTTTCTCACAACTTCAGCAACATCAAGAATGGAACCGCTCTTAATCTTTTCAAAGTTATGCTGATATCTCGTTTTCCAGTCTTCATCCATTGCAGTGACTTCACTCTTAATCAGTTTGAGTGCTTTATGCACATCCCTGTCGCTTACAACCAGCCGCAGGCCAAGTTGTTCAGATTTATTAATTGGTATCATTACCGTCATATCTGATATCGCAAGTTTTATTATGTAGTAAGATCTTTTTTCACCCAAAACAGTTTTATCCTCAATACTGTTAATTATACCAACTCCATGTACGGGATAAACAACTTTAGCTCCAACTTCATACATAATAAAACTTTACTCCTTTCAGATACTAAACCATATTAAGTTTCTAGTGATAAATATTCCGGACGGTGCAGGCATTCTTCCACTGATAAGATAACCTGTATAGACAATTAAGTCAATATAGAAATAAGGAGTTGAAAATCATGAGGACACTCATAGGAGTCATCGGCTCATCTCAGGCGTCAAAACAGGTCCTGGAAGTTTCATTTGAAGTTGGCCGTCAAATCATAATGGCAGGGTTTTCTCTCGTCTGCGGTGGACTGCATGGCGTAATGGAGGGCGCCTGTAAAGGCGCATTTTCAGAAGCCGGTCAGGATTCAGGGAGGATTATCGGGATTCTTCCCGGCACACAAAAAAGCGAAGCCAATCCCTACGTTGATTTGATTATTCCAACAGGCGTTGGATACGCCAGAAACATGATCATAGCCTGTTCTTCAGATGCTGTTATTGCAATTTCCGGCGGCTGCGGGACTCTCAGTGAAATTTCAATGGCATGGCAGTATGGAAAACCGATTGTCGTGATGAAAAATCTTCCGGGGATTACCGGAGACATGATTGGAAAATCTCTGGACAGCGGGCCTTTAGACAATAGAAGAAAATACAGGATTAGAGGAGCTGATAATGCCGTGGAAGCTCTTGCGATCCTAAAGAAAATATTGGTGTAAGCAATTAACGACGATTTGATAACCGTAAGAGAATTATTCAATTATGCCGAAAATCATACAAAGTCATTAATATAGAGTTCCAGGCACCCGCAGCCGGGGTATTCCCGGAGGATTTCCGGACATCCTTGTAACAGGGTAAATAGACCAGGATAAACAAGCACGACTCATATGAAAAAAGGGAGCGTTTAAAATGGATGAAAATAGTTACCTTGGCAGGTATTTTGAAGGTTTATTTCTCGTACTGATTTTTCTTGTTTCGATCCAGACATTTTGTGAAGAATACTTTATCTTCATGAATTACAGCGTGTTGATACGTAAGTACATGATTATTGCGGGCTGTGCCTTTGATTTAATTTTTACCATAGAGTTCTTTTCCAGGTTATTTATTTCGGGGAAGAAGAGGGGCACATTGGCCTATATGTCCCGTGAAGGCGGATTCATCGACCTTTTAAGCTCTTTTCCTCTTCTTCTTTTTCATTCCGGCCCTCTAATCTGGGTTACCTTCTTTGCCGGTGAAGCAGGTATTTTGGCCTTTCTGGGGACTTTCAGTTTTCTGAAAATCATAAAAGTATTTCGAATTGCAAGAACCCTGAGGTTTTTAAGGCCATTAAAGCTGCTTGGCAAAATAAAACGTAAATACAGGATGTCTCCAATATTTCTGTCCAGAGCGATAGCTATCTCTATTACTGTAATAATACTCGCTCTTATCGGGTTTTCTTTCCTGGACAAAGGAACCGTTGTTCAGTCTAAATCAGCCGAATCACAAATACTGCTGGAGAACTATATAAAAAGCAGTTCTACTCATAATTTCAAAGAACTATTGACCGGAGCCGAATCCGTTTTATTCATTAAAAAGGGAAATGAAACTGTCTATAAAAATCTCAGTGACCGGGACTTTCAGGATAACTACTTTAATGACGATTTTTATATAGAAAAAATAGACAGTTATGAAATATGTTTCAATAATAAAGACGCAAAGAAAATACATTCCTTCATAAATATGACAATATTCTCAATAATGATAGGTATAATTATTGGGTTTTCGACTTTCTACAGAAGATTTTTCAACAGGCACATTTCAGGGGTAGCGAGTGTAATACTCAGAGGGTTTAAAACCGCAGACTACTCAACAGCTGTCCGAATCGACAATAACAAAAAAGACTTCGAGATATATCAGATAGCTGACCAGTACAATAGGAAATGGCTCCCAATAAAAAGAAGAATTATTGAAATAAAAAAGGAGCATTCCTCTTAATAAAGGTAACTATTCAGCTCAAAAGAGGATATGAAATAAAGAAAAAGAATTATACAGCTCTAAGTTGAAGAATAAAATAAGTTATAAAAAACTAGACTTTCTAGTATTTACTTGATATCCTTAC
>DAOVJS010000217.1 GCA_030673105.1 Spirochaetota bacterium | reverse complement strand
TTTTAATGAGCTCGACGGCGCTGTTCAGATTATCGAAGCTGTACGCGCTGCCCTTCAGATTATCGCTGCTGTACGCGCTGCCCTTCAGATTATCACAGCTGTATGCGCTGCCCTTCAGATTATCACAGCTGTATGCGCTGCCTTCAGGAAGCCTCAGTAAAATAACATCTCCTATCTTCTCGTAGAACAGGCTCCCGAGGCACAGAGAGCTCAACACAACACTCTTTTGTTTATCGCGGCATAGGACAGGGGAAATAACATGGCGCGTGCCGCAGTATTTTTTTAAATACCTGCTCATGTTGAAGTGTATTACAGGGTCAGGATGTTGAATGTGTACAAATGTGTTATGAATGCCGGCGTTTTTAAGCTCTTTAACCGTATCTGCAATTTCATTAATCAGAAACAGTAATTTTTTCCCATGCTGTTCAGAAGCTAATTCATACTTCAAGTAAAAAGATTCATCCTCACCAGCAGTAAGATAGACATCAAGTCTCTTTTGAACAAGAATATCCCTGTAAGCCAGCAGTTCTTTTCTAAAAGCGGGTATTATCCCTATCCCTTTTGCCGCGCTCTCTATCACTTCACCTATGAGAGAAGGGTCTTTGACTACCGGAATGACAGAGACCTGAAAAGTTGATGCCAGCTCATTAATAAGGCCAGCGTCGGCCCTGTTTTTTGTTTCAAGCCAGAGCGCGGATACCCCCTCTTCGCACACGCTTTTTATATCAGAGAGGTATTTCCTGTTTTCAAGGTCTTTCTTTGTGATATAAAGATGTATAGGGACGACCCGGCTCATCGTTTTTCCGAATTTTTAGTTTTATCTCCGGCGCGCGTAAATAAATGCTATGATGACTAATATTTTTAAGAAATTTTTTACAGGGCAACCTTATCTATTCATAATAGCACAAATAAAGCTCGCTTTCAATATAAATTGATAAGTAAATTCTTTAATATTTTATATTCAGGTGCGGTTTTTATAATTCCCTTTTTAAAAGTGCCGCATTATTATTTACGGTGACAGGAAGGGCTGTGCTATTTTTTATCCGGACTTGCACCTGACGTCTAATACCTAAACAGGCAGGATAATAACTGTGCTTTTAAAAGAAAAGGACTTGTCGGAAATAATCAGGATTAAAAGGAAAAAAACTAAAGAGGTCAGGGTAGGAAACCTCATTATCGGGGGAAATCACCCCGTTGTTGTACAGGAAATGACTTCAACCAGCACGACAGATATAGATAAAACTGTGAAGCAGATTCTCAGGCTCGAAGATCACGGCTGTAAGCTGATACGGGTAGCTGTCCTGGATACCGCGTCGGCGAACGCGATCAAACATATCAAGGGACAGGTCAATATTCCGGTTGTCGCTGATATACACTTTAACTACAGGCTGGCACTGCTCGCTATGGAAAACGGCATTGATAAGCTCAGGATAAATCCGGGCAATATAGGAGGCCCCAGAAATATATCTATTGTTGTGTCAGCCGCAAAGGAAAGAGGAATACCAATCAGGATTGGAGTCAACAGCGGTTCTCTGGAAAAGAACCTCGTGAGAAAATACGGTGGTATAACTGCCATGGGGATGGTTGAAAGCGCCCTCCATGAAGTCTCCCTGCTTGAAAAACACAACTTTTATGATACAGTAATCTCACTGAAGTCTTCAGATATTGATCTGACAGTCGAGTCAAATAAAATATTGTCCTCCAGGGTTGATTATCCGCTCCATATAGGGATTACTGAGTCTGGTTATGGGGAAGAGGGAAAGATACGGTCTATTGTCGGGCTGGGCATCCTTCTCTTGAACGGCATCGGTGATACTGTACGTATATCACTCATGGCTGCAGACCGCGTGGAGAACATACGTCTGTGCAGTCAGCTGCTGGAAGAGTTAGGCATTCCTTATATTTAAAATAAAGCTGAAAAGAACAGGAGCGGGTTTATGAAGCTGGGATTTTCTTCAACATGCATCTGGAGCATAAATCCGGTTGAGGGGATAAAATTTGCTGAAAAGCTGGGGGTGTACTCATTCGAGCTCTGGGCGGACCACTTTTTCATGAACAACGACAGCGCGAAGGAAATCAAACACGTTTATGAAGAAACCGGAATTATCCCTACGGTCCACTCTTCAAGCTGGGACCTGAATCTCACATCAACTTCAATGAGTGTAAGGGATTTCAGTAAAGAGCGGGTTAAAAAATCTATAGATCTCGCCGTTGAAATAGGAGCGCGCGTAATTACAATACATCCGGGTAGAAAGAGCTTTTACAGAGCCGATAGAAAAGAAATAACCGGGATACAGAGAGAAGTTTTCCATGAGCTTTTTGAATACAGCGGGGCGGAGACTCTAAAAATCTGTATCGAAAATATCGAAAATTCAGTTGGGGAAGTAATGGTTAATGAAACGGATTTTCTTGATTTTTTTTCAGGTTTTAATGACAGCCTGGGTGTAACCATGGACGTGGCGCACCTGGGCAGTTTTGAAAAGTTTAAAAACTTTTATTCAGTGCTGAAAGACAGGATTTGCCATATTCACATAAGCGACTTAAATCAAAATGAGATTCATATTACCATGGGCGAGGGAGTCCTTGAAACTGATAAAATATTCTCCTTCCTGAAAGGATCGTATAACGGTATTTTCAGTCTTGAATTTTACGGGAATGACCCGGAAGGAAATGAGGTCGAAAAAAGTATACTGTACCTGAGAAATATTGAAAGGAAAATCGGGTGGGCGGATTGAATACTGTTCAAATAAATTCCATTTCAAATTCCATTTTAATGAAAAAACCGGTATTTTATCGTTTACAGAAAAAATAAGAAAGAGTACAATGTCTGGATAAGAAAAATATTACAAGGAGGAGTGGTTATGAAAAAGTATTTTTTATTGATTTTTATTGTTACCCTTTTTGCCTGCTTTTATCTAATCCCCTTTACAGGGGTCAGTGAAGCAAGGGCGGAGCTAAAGGGAAGTGTCACACTCTATACATCGGAAACGCTTACCGATGTACAGGAGCTTGCCAATGCCTTTATGAAACAGAACAAGAAAACGAAGGTGGATATCTACAGGTCGGGCACTGTTGAGGTAACGGCAAAACTGCAGGCTGAAATGCAGGCAGATTCGATCCGGGCCGATATTATATGGTTCGCGGATATGGCAATGTTTGAGGACATCGCGAGTAAGGGACTTCTCTTAAGGGCATTCATACCCGAGGCAAAGAATATACCGCCTAAGTTTATCTATATGGGCGGAAAGGCCTATGAGGCCCGGTTGATCTACCAGATAATCGCGTATAATACTGATAAGGTCAAAAAGCCGGTATCAGGGTGGAAAGACCTTCTGGACCCTGCGTATAAAGGAAAGGTAGGCTCCGCGAGCGCCTTTTATTCAGGGGCTACTCTTACCCAGGTGACCACATTATCCAAGGACCCGGACTTCGGGTGGGACTATTATAGGAAATTGAAGGCCAACGACTGTAAAATCGTAAAGGGTAATGGAGCAGTCGCGAGGAATATAGCATCCGGAGAATACCATATAGGAATAACTATCGATTTCATGGCGCGTGACCTGATTGAAAAGGGCTCTCCTGTCGCCTACGTATACCAGGAAGATGGAGCTATTTATATTCCCACACCTATCGGTATAATATCGAAGAC